>JALYJH010000404.1 GCA_030775415.1 Acidobacteriota bacterium
GAAATGGGTTACCGCAGTCCACAATCGTTGGGCGGAGCCGGCGTGAGTCTAATGGTATACGTTGAGGGGGTGGACGAGGTTTTTAAACGTGCGGTCGCAAGCGGAGCAAAGGAGCAGCAAGCCGTCAAAGACCAATTTTACGGAGATCGGTTGGGGACGTTGCAAGATCCGTTCGGACACACCTGGATGCTGGCAACGCACATCGAGGATGTTCCCCCTGACGAGATGCGCCGCCGCGCCGAGAAATTCATGCAGGGCGCTAGCGCGTAAGCTGCCGTACGGATCGGTCGCCGCAGATCTCCCCGGCTCACCAGGTAAACGTAGCAAGTCTCTTCGCGCTGACCGCGGCCCTGTCGGGAATACGAGCCACGGACGGAATCAGCGTTTTTGAATGCTGGGGTAACACTGTGCGCATTGATCACATTGCTCTCTGGACGGACGATCTCGAACGTTGCGCGCAATTCTATTCAACGTACTTCGGTGCCAAAGGCGGTGCGCCATACGTCAACCAGAAGAAGGGGTTTGAATCGTACTTCCTGAGCTTTTCCGAGGGGGCGCGCATCGAAATAATGAAAACCGCCGCGCTACATCCCCTTGGTGCAGAGCCAGGAGTCCAACGAATGGGCTTCGCACACATCGCGATTTCACTGGGTTCCGAAAAACTCGTCGATGAACTGACGAAACGGATCATGGACGATGGCTATCCGCTTCTGGACGGCCCCCGCTGGACGGGTGACGGATACTACGAAAGCGTGGTGCTGGATCCCGATGGCAATCGTATCGAGATCACCGCATGACACGCTGGGGTGCTGCGCCGGCCAGGATCAGTCCGGGTTTTCCCAGAATAAGTAGACCAATCTTGTCAAACGATCCGGCGCCCGATTTTAGAGTCGGGGCGTCAGGAACTTGCAGGTTACCCCATTTGATTTCGCAAAAGGTTCGTCCAGAGCCGCGAGCGCGGCAGTTTGAGGCGCTTCGGCAAGAGCGACGTGCGACGACCCCGGCAAGCCGCTTCATCAAACCGCGGACTTGCCTTTGCCCCACCACATCCACATGGATGCAGCCATCAGAACCAAAATGGGCATCAGGAACAGGCTGGCCTCAGGACCCGTAGCCCCTCCGCTCCAGAGAGGGTTCCCCGTGAGGTGGGCCAAAAAAAGGTGTCCTTGCATCAGCCAGCCGCTATTCGCCGTCCCGTAGAAATAGGACTGACCCCAGTCCCAGCCCGCATGGAAGCCGACCGCCCAATACAGCGACTTGGTGTACCAGAGGCTCAGGCAGAAGACCATGCCGCCGGCACCCACGGCTAACAGCCCAAATAGCGATTCGCCGTTATTGCGTGTGTGCAGCAGCGCGAACGTGACGGAGAGGAGCAATGCTGCCCACCAGAAACCCAGTCCCTTCGACAGGGTGTACTGGAGGTAGCCGCGCAACAGGGACTCCTCGAGGATGCCGACGAGCATGAATACCAGCGCCCATGCGATCGCGTACCTCCAGACCGCCGCTCCACCGAGTGAGTACCCATCGAAGACCAGTGAGCCGTTCCGCCATAACACGCCGATCAACACGGAAAGACTGACGGATCCCCATGCCGCTCCACTCATCAGCCGAACGAGCTTTCCGCCACCGGTATAGCCGAACGAAAAAACACCGCGCCTTTCTATTCGCGCCAGCACCCAGGTGGCAGCAAAGACGAGAATGACTTCCCAAGACTCGCGGATCAACGCGGACTCCGGCGGGACGGGTCCCGTTGGCTTCGTCGATATGAAGTGCCGGAGCACGGGAGTCGCGGCTAGGGTCAATCCTTGATAGAGGCAGACGAAAAGCAGCACCTTCCAGCCTACCCGAAGGCCATGCTCGCTGAGGAAGACCCACTTGAGCCTATATCGGTGGGGTACCGACTTGGTCACTCCCGCATTTGGCAGTATCGTTGGCTCGTCCATCCATCACCTCGGACCTGCTAGCCCGGCAATTGTCATCTGGGAATACTGAAGCTCAGCCGCGCGCGTGAGCCGCAATAGGGAGTCTTCGGGTCCGGCCTCGAGTTCGCGGCGCAGTATCACCCGCACGATCGCCCCGCGCCAACCCGATGGAAGGCAAAATTGGCAGTGATAGTTGACGCGGCACTGTGCGTCGCCAACGGCACCGCAGCTGAGGTCTTCACGGACCGTAATGCCCAGCGGTAGCTGAACGTTCAGTCCAATTGTCCGCCGCGCGGCGTCGGTCTTGGTGTATTCGAGCGTCGCGCTCATGCGCAAAAAGCGCGGGCCGGTTTCACCATAGATTCTTTGACCGATAGCGGCGGGACCCGACGGATCAATGCGGGTGACGCGAATATCGAAGAACTCCGTCCATCGTGCCGGTTCCGTTAAGAGCATCCACACCACATCGATGGGCGCATTCACCAGCGCGGTCGGACAACTCGTCTTTGTCATCAGCCACCTTCAGCAATATGTTCTTCCGGCTGAGCTGCGGCGAAGAACGCAGAGCGTGAAGCCTGCGTATTTCGATTTCTATCCGCCTCCTGCAGTAGCGCGATTGATGGCAATACTACCCACGCCAGCATTGAGCCCACTCACTCGCGTCGTATCGCGGACATTCTCGACCCCAGTGATGCGCTGCAATAGAGACCCCTCTATGTCCAGATATTTGTAAGGAGCATAATCGATCGTCCCTGGTCCCAACAGTCATGGCCCTCCGCACAAGATCAAGAGGGGGAGCGACCCATCGGGCTCTGCGACACTCCCACAAGAACGAGAGTTGGTAATATCCTGCGACCTCTTTCTCATTGCTCATTTCGCTATGACCACGCTTCGTACCGCCCGGATGCTCGCTCGCTACAATGCTTGGGCCAACGAACTGATGTTCACCGCCGTGGCACAACTGCCGCCCGGTGAAGCCACGAGGCAGCGCTCCAGCCTGTTTCCCAACATTGTTCATACCTTGAACCACAATTACGTGATTGATCTGATATTTCAGGCACATCTGCTGGGCCGAGAGCACGGATTTACAACGCGGAATACACCGACGTGCCCCGCACTGGAGGAGCTATGGCACGCACAGCAGGAAGTGGACCATTGGTACATCGCGTGGAGCGACGGAGTCACTGACGCGGAACTAAACGAGACAGTGCTATTCACGTTTGTCGGCGGCGGTGAGGGCGCAATGACTCGCGGAGAAATACTACTGCACGTCATCAATCACACGACCTATCACCGCGGGTTTGTTGCCAATCTTTTCTATCAAATCCCGGCTCGGCCGCCGGCGACAGACCTGCCCGTATTCCTTCGAGATGTGCCGCTCAAGATTTAAATGCGTCCCTACTTTCACCAGTCTCGCCGGATCGGATTCAGCACGTGGTCGCTTGAAGATCTGCCGCTCGCTCAAGGGCTATGGGGAGATGCTGAAGTCACGCGGTATCACGG
>JALYJH010000405.1 GCA_030775415.1 Acidobacteriota bacterium
ACGAAATCGTGTCCCCAGCTTTCAGTCAGTAACATTACCCGCCTCGTTCAAGAACTAGCACTTGCACCGCACTCGGCGCAGCGCTTTGCACGTGGGGTTCTAAGCGGCTTTCCACAGACTATGCAGGCCGGACCATAGAGAGACGCGCGATGATGTCGAACTTCTTCGATTGAGCAATCTGTTCCTGTATAGTGTTTGTGCCACTTGAGCAATGGCTGAAACGCTTTCCGATTGATAGAGGCCAGCGAGCTTTCTTCTACTCTGCGGGCGTTTTTGGCCTTCAATAAGCCCTCTTTGTAAAGGGATTCCAGCTCTTGGAACTCCACCTCATCGAACATCGGAACGTCCGTCCGGCAACGCCAGCACCAAAGTTTTTGCATTGTGAAATCTACGCGAGGATCTGGAAGATCGTCCTACCTCCGGATGTGACAGCGCCGTACCGCAGTTCGGCGATGGTCTGAAGACGTTCGTTCGCAAAGACCGCGTCCAGCCACACCTCTTCTGCACCAGCCTCGACCGCAACCTCAGCTAGTACTGGCAGAATCCCGAACGGATTGACAACAACCCCCTGGACCAGATCAATTGTCACGAAGCCAACGCCATTTTGAACCACAAGGGTACCTGTGACTTCCACTCCGGCACCAAGCCCTAGAGTTTCCGCCGAGAGTGCAATCACGATAGGTTCTTCGGCTGCAAATCCCAACCGATCGACTAAATTGGTGAGATCGGCTGCTACGTACATATAGGGGAACTGGCTCTTGGGCTCTCTAGAGATGCCCTGAAATGTGTCCCGCGTCAAGAACCTCCCTATTCTCGGAATGTAATATCTCGCCCTCAGATTGTACATCCTGGACTGAGGAAAGCATCTCAGCGCGGCCGGTACGCCACGCAGTCGATCTCGACGCGCATCTCGCCTTGGAGGAAACGCGCTTCGATAGTCGTGCGGGCGGGCTTGATGGCGCCGAAGAATTCGCTGTAAACCTGGTTCATTTCGTGAAACTCGCCGGCGTCACGCAGGAAGATCGAACACTTGACGACGTCCTCCAAGCGCGCGCCGCAACTCGCCAGAATCTTGGCGAGATTCAGAAGAGTCTGGCGGGTTTGTTTCTGGATGTCGCCGAAGGCGTACTGGTCGTCGTCGTCGACAGGGCCAAGGCCGCTGACGAAAATGAAATCGCCGGCGCGGACCGCCGATGCATCCGGTCCGCGCGGCGTGGGAGCCCCTTGATGCAGGATACGCTCAATGCCCACGGCCGATTACTTGTCGGTCTTCTTACGTCGCGGGGGACGGCGTTGACCGCCGCTACCGCTGCCGCCACCACCGGAGGGCTTCGTAATGCGCTTGCGGACGGGAGCGCGCTTGGGCTTCGCAGGAGGCGGATTCGGCTCGAAGATGGTTGGCTGGCCTTCGACATAAGGCTGCGGCTCGTCTTCTTCCACCTCTTCCTCGATGGCCGCTTCGGGCTCTGGCTGCGGCGGCTCGGCGGGCGGATAGAATTCCGCGCCCAAGTACACCAGCAGGGTGCCTTCGTCTTCGTGAGGCTCCAGGCGAACCACGGTCTTGTCTTGCGCGTAATTCAAGAACTCGGTGAACTGCTGGAATCCGTAAGCGGCCACGTCGAAGCTGGGCTGCTCGGCTTTGAACCAGCTGGCCAAGTCTTCGACCGGACAGCCGTTCTCGATTTCCAGGCGATGATTTTCGAGCACGTCGCGCAGCGGGGGCAACAGGTCTTCGTGCTTGAGCGAGGGATGCTCGGCCGCCAGCGTTCCTTTGCGCTCGATGATGTAGCGGCCGCCCGTGCCGGATACGTTCACCAGGTCGGCGCGCTTCAGCTTCTCGACGAAATCGGAAAAGCTGGAACCGCCGTAGGCGCGTTCATTGAAGGCGGAATCGAGTTGCAGCATGGTGGACTTCAGAAGACCCAACTGCGGCTGCACGCCGCGGCGTTCCAGAACTTGCAGGGCGCGCTCGACCAGCGGCATTGCCTGCGTCAGTTCCAGGGGCGCGGGACGCTCACGGCGTCCACCACCGCCTCCGCCCTGCTGCTGCGGACGGTCACCTTGTTGCTGCTGCGGCGGACGATCGCCGCGGTCGCCACGATCCTGGCGGTCACGATCGCTGCGCGGGCGCTGTTGGTGGAGAACCGCGCGAACTTCGACAGCCGCCACGCTGGGCGGGATCGAGGTATCGGACAGCAGCGATTCAAAGCTGATGAACTCGTGACAATTCTGTTGCAGGATGGTGGAGGTAAACGCTTTGCCGCCGACCACGAATACGGTCTTGCCGTATTCTTTGAGTTTGTTAACTAACGGGATGAAGTCACTATCGCCGCTGACGATGGCGAAGGCATTCACGTGCGTGTGCGTGAAGGCCATCTCCAGCGCGTCCAGCGCGAGGTTGATGTCGGCTCCATTCTTATCGCCGCGGGGCGAGGGGATTCGCTGGACCATTTGTACGGCGTTTTCGGCCATCTGCCGGGTGGCGCCGTCCTGGCGTCCCCAGTTGGCATAAGCGAATTTGGCGACAATGTCGCCGCGCTCCTTAAGCGCATCCAAGGCGAGCGAGACGTCAAATTCGCGCCGCAACGTGGATTTTAATCCAATCTCGATGTTGTCGTAATCGACAAACACCGCGATATTCAATTTTTCTTGCATTCTTACTCCTGCACCGTTTCCTGCGGCGCGTATTTTCTAACTTCAGGTGAGCGAAGCCGGCTGCTTCACCGAGCCGCGGATGAATTCGACAATCGTTTCGAGCGAAGAGCCGGGTTGAAACACGGCGCCCACGCCCAGACGTTTGAGCTCAGCGGCATCTTCATCCGGAACGATGCCTCCGACGATGACCACGACATCGGTCATCCCTTTTTCCTTGAGCAATTCCAGGACTCGCGGGACGATGGCGTTGTGCGCGCCGGAAAGAATGGACAGGCCGATAACCTGCACGTCTTCCTGGAGCGCGGCGTTGACGATCATGTCTGGCGTTTGGCGCAGTCCGGTATAGACCACCTCCATGCCAGCATCGCGGAGCGCCCGGGCGATTACCTTGGCGCCGCGATCATGTCCATCCAGGCCGGGTTTTGCCACCAGCACACGGATTCTAGAATCCATAAATTGGGAACGCGCTGAACGCGCCGCAAAGCCACACAGGGGCAACGCGGTGAGTTCACTCTTACTTAAACCGCTCATCCCGCTTGCGCCCCAGTGGGTGCCCTGCGCGATCACGATTGTATTCAGTATAGAACGGAATCCGCCGCGCAAGGGGCGGCCAATTGTCATACTGCCCGGAATGATAGTCGCGCGACGTAAAACGCCAAAGATGGTTTCTCGGCTTTTACGGACGAAGTGAAATAAAAAAAACCAACCATGACCGCCTGCGGCCATTATTGGCCGGAAACACCCTGCGAGCATGGGTTTTA
>JALYJH010000406.1 GCA_030775415.1 Acidobacteriota bacterium
TTTCATGACGGTGGCGGATCCGACAACGGGAGAACTAGTGTTCACGAATGCGGGGCACAATCCGCCACTCCTGGTGCGCGACAAGGGCGGGTTCGAACTGCTGGGGGGTGGCGGGATGATCCTGGGCATTCTTCCGATGGCGCAATACGAAGAGTTCCGCATCAACATGGAGCGCGGCGACACGCTGGTGCTATTCAGCGATGGAGTGACCGAAGCGGTGAATCCGTCGGACAAGGATTACGGTGAGCAGAGGCTGGCCGATCTGGTGGCTTCGATGAAGGGCTCCTCGGCGCACGAGATTATGGAAGCAGTGCATCGGGAAGTGGCGCTCTTCACGCAAGGCGCTCCTCCGGCCGATGATATTACGGTTGTGGTGGCGCGCCGCCTGTAGGCAACGTGTTCCACACCAGCGCCGCCGTCAGCGCGACCATGATGACGGCGGTGGAGTAGGCAACTACGTTCTGCCACCAGTTGTTTACGTATTCCTGCATAATGCGCTTGCGGTTAATCAGCATCAGCATGTAAAACAACACGAAGGGCAGCAGGATGCCGTTGGCCACTTGAGAGAACAGAATCACTTTCAAAAGAGGCAATCGCGGAATCAAAACGAAACCGGCGCCACCAACGATCAGCAGCGTGTAGAGCCAGTAGAAAATAGGCGCTTCTGAAAAGCGGCGTTCAACGCCAGCTTCGAAGCCCAGACCTTCGCAGATGTTGAAGGCCGTGGCCAGCGGCAAAATGGCGGCGGCAAGCAGCGACGCATTCACCAATCCGACGGCGAACAGGGCGCTGGCGAACTGTCCGGCGAAAGGCTTGAGTGCGAGAGCGGCATCGGCGGCGTCGTTAATTTGCGTACCGCCTCCGGCTTTGTAGATAGTGGCGGCGCAGGCGACCACGATGAAGAAGGCGATGACGTCAGTGACGACGC
This sequence comes from Acidobacteriota bacterium, assembly GCA_030775415.1. Taxonomy (GTDB): domain Bacteria; phylum Acidobacteriota; class Terriglobia; order Bryobacterales; family Bryobacteraceae; genus Palsa-187. Next base: position 929 of record JALYJH010000406.1, read on the forward strand.
AGCCTAGAATCACGTCCAGCCGCGTAAGCGCGTAGTGGCGGCGGTCGACACCCTTTTCCACTATCGACGCTTGCAGGTAGAACTGCATCCACGGCGTGATGGTGGTGCCGACTAAGCCTACGACCATCAGCAGATATTGCGAGTCGCCATGAAATTGCGGGATCAAGGTATCATGCAGCGCGCGATTCCAATCTGGCTTCGCGAGAAACGCCGAGACGGGGTATGTGAAGTAAATCAGAGAAAACAAAATCATCATGCGCTCGACGGGCTTGTAGCGGCCCTTGACGATGACGATCCAGACTAGCGCCGCACCGACTGGAACTGCCAAGTACTTGGTAACACCGAAGACTCCCATGCCGGAGGCGATGCCGGCAAACTCCGCGGCAATGTTACCGAAATCGGCGATCGACAGAATCGCCATGGTGATAAAGGTGGCGCGCAGGCCAAACTCTTCGCGGATGAGATCGGAAAGGCCCTTGCCAGTGACGGCGCCCATGCGCGCGGCCATTTCCTGGACGACGATCAGCGCCAGGGTAGTGGGGATCAGGGTCCACAGCAACGTGTAGCCGTACTTGGCGCCGGCCTGCGAATAGGTGAGAATACCGCCGGGGTCATTATCGACATTGGCGGTGATAAAGCCGGGTCCCAGAACCGCCAAGAATGCCATCAGGCGAAATTTCACCAGCGACAGATTTGCCTTGCGGCGCACCAAGGGTTTCGTGATGTGCGATTCGCCGCGCATGAGGGTACTTACTGAGGGTAGACGGGGAGGCGAAGGGGAAGCAAGCCTGCGCAGGGATATTTTGAAGCCGTCCCTGCGCAGAGATGGCAAGGGCTACGGTTTCTTGGGGATCGCTCCGGGCCCGAATAGGTCAGACAGATCGGTTGCATTAGCGGCGTCGCCCAGCAGCGGCGGGCCCACGCGGAAGATTTCCTGCATGGTGCGTAAGTCGGACGAATGCGTGAAATTCACCGGGCTGGCATACGGCAGTCCGTTGACGTTAGAATGCGCATGGGGAGAGATAACGATCTCGCCGATCGTGTGGTTGAAATCATCCGCGTTGTCCCCAGCGACTCCATCGCCCTCTGCCTCGTCCCACCACAATATGATGACGCCGTGATTCTTGTAGGCATTTGAGGCCATGATGGCGGGTACGATCTGGCTCAGAAAATCGTCGCCTTGCTTGATGTTGGCGGCATCGCCGGTGAGCCCTTTATAGCCGCCGGTGAGCGCCGTGTGCATATCGTTGTACTGGTTCGCGCTAATCCAGTTATAATCCGCCACAGTATCGTTGGCGAGATCGGTGAACAATTGCTGCAGCGGTGCGTATTGCTCCGACAAGGGATTGGAAGCGGTGGTATTGTTGCCACCGTTGCTGTCGGTGAAGAACACCGTAGGATTGTGTTTAGCGGCGTAATTGTATTGGATGGAGCCGTTAAACGCATTGAAACCGCTGGCAAACTTTCCAGAGAGGCTGACCAGCGGAACTGTCCAAAGATCGCGCGGCAGAACAAAATTGGCGAAGACGTCGGCGTCCGGAACAAGATCGGTATCCTCCTGATACGACTTCCAGGTATTGCCATTGAGTGTCAGCAGTGTGCTCAAGTGCAGAGGCGTGTTTTGATTGTTGGAGGGATAGGGATCGCTATCGTTTGAAATTCCGAAGTTGGTTCCGGCTTCCGCCCAGATATAATTCGGCTCAGAGGGATGAATGTGGGGATTATTGCCGCTGGGAGTGGCTAAGACATTGTGATACGCGCTGGCGTACGAAGTCTGCTGGCTGATGTTAACCAGCTTGCCGTTAATCACGGCGTAGGCGGTTCCATTCACCAAGCTGTTGATGAAAGGGGCGTTGGGATTCTGATAAATCTGCTGGATCCTGCCCGTGAATTGGTTGGCTGGCTGCGTCCAGTTATGATTCTCCATGGCGATCACGAATACCGTCTTGATGTTATCGGCGTTGACAGTAAGGCTGCCCAACGCACTGAGAAGTGCGAACGCACCTAGGGTGTGGCGTCTGACTTGCATTTAAAAACCTCCAGATAGGAATGCGCGGCGCGCCCTGCGGCACGCTACCCATCCTGAATATCAAGCTAGATTGGCAAAGAGATGACCGGCGTGTGACGGATCAAAGACAGTCCGTCAAGAAGTAGTATTAGGCTTGCCAGCTGCAAATCGGAGAATTGAAAAAGAGCCCGAGGCCTGTTATCGCGAATCGATCGAACTCGCGCATAACTTGCGTCTAGCAGGCGTTTCGCAGCCGCCATTCCCATCTCCCAGCGCGGTATCATCGAAATCCGGCCGGTAGCTTAAAAGGACGGGGCTGCGGGCCAATCTCAGGCCTGGCTGCTAAGGGGTCTGGCATCATAAAGGAAGATAAAAATTATGGGAAACACAAGCGGAGTACGGGTTCTCGTCGGCACGCGCAAGGGTGCCTTCATCTTGACGTCGGACGGAAAACGCGAGAAGTGGG
>JALYJH010000407.1 GCA_030775415.1 Acidobacteriota bacterium
CTTCCGAATCCGCAGATAGCGCTTGCGCCGCCGCGACTCGCGAATGCCCGCCGCCCGAATCAGATCCACGAACGGCTGCCCGCTCCCGTCCAGGATCGGTACTTCCAGATTGTCGATCTCGACGTAGGCATTATCGATGCCCATGCTATAGAACGTACTCAATAGGTGCTCAGTCGTCGAAATCAGTACGCCCTGCCGCATCAGGCTGGTCGCGTAGCTCACCTTCTGTACATAGCGCCAACTCGCCGGAATGGTGAAGCGCTCCAGGTCGGTACGAACGAAAACAATGCCGGTCGAGGGCGGCGCGGGGACAATGCGAATGCGAACCGCAACGCCCGAGTGCAGTCCTACGCCAGAGGCCTCAACCGCTCGGTTTACGGTTTTCTCAAAGTGCAAATAGTGCCTCCAGGGCCAGCCACATTTAACTCATAATAACAAACGGATATACGTACCGGATAGGTTACATGGAAGAAAAATAAAGACTTGGACGCTCAAAACTGTGTCTGAAATGACACACTGTTTGTGTCCATTTGGCACGAAGCTCAGTTCGCGCTACACTAAACCGGGGCTCAGGATGAGAAATCGTTGGTTGCACGTCTACGCTTGGCTGGTGGCCGCATCCTTCGTCTATCTGGAGGCGACCGGTGCCATTGCCGCCGGTCAAGAAGGAACTCCGATAGGCCTTCACCGCATGGTCGCCAGCGCGGTCGCTATTCTGGTGATCGGCTTGGCAGCCTGGCTGACTGCGGTTGAGAAGCGCGCCTGGCTGCGCCGCCTGGGTTGGATCGTTCTCGCCGGCGCGGTAGCGGATGCCGGCTTGGGCGAAATGTCCAAAGCTGCCTCGCCGTTCATCGCCATGCTGCACGCTTTTCTAGCGCCGCTGCTGCTCGCATCGGTAGTCGCCATTGCCGTGGGAACCTCGAAAAGCTGGCAACATCCTCCCGTCTGTTTGCCCGATAAAGGCTGGCCCCCACTGCGCGGCGTTGCCCGCAATAGCTTGATCCTGGTCGTCATCCAAGTCGCCCTCGGCGCCTTGTTCCGCTACGACTTTATCGGCGTGATGACGCACATCATCGGGGCGTTGATCGTGGCTGTCTTTATCCTCGTCCTTGTGGTGTGCGTCACCATGATGCAGGAGCATCCCAGACTTCGTCCGGCCGCGATTACCTTAGGCGTGGTGATCTTCGTGCAAATTTTCCTGGGGCTTACGGTTGTCGCGATGGGGTCCGCCAAAACCAATACGACCGCCGCGTTGGTATTCGCCGCGTCTCACGTGGTGTTGGGCGCCATTACTTTGGCCACCACTTTGGTGGTGGCTCTAGAGGCTCGGCGCTGCGTGGTCTCAGGGCCTGTATTCGTAGTAGCCGATCAATCGTCCGAAGGAAACAATTCCCAGCCATAAAGCCAGTGACAAGCACGCCGCCACTTTCGCGTTCGTCGGAATCGCGGCGGCCCGATCGATCGCCTCTGTGTTCCGGTAAACGCTATTGCGGAATACCAGCGCGTGCACGATCACCAGCATGAACAGCGCCAGCTTACACCAGAAAAACGGGTTGTGATAGTAAAACTCAGCCTTCGCTAGCGCCAAAAAAATTCCACAGGTCGCGGTGAGCAGCAGTCCAAAGTGTTTCCACGGCCGCAACCCGCCCACCACCTGCGTTACCGTCGCCCCCCGCATCACCAGGCCCAGCAGGCGCATATCGCTGATCAAAATCATCCCGCCGAACAGCGCCATCCCAGTGAGGTGTGTCGCCATCACAATTGGATAAACCCACGATGACTCGCGCAGCGCCGTCGCCACTTCGCTGCTCTGCAGCCACTGAAAAATCGTAAGAAGACTCATAAGGGCCCTTTAGACGAACGCGATAAATAATCCCCCGAAAACCACCGATACCCACAGCAGCAGCGATACGCCGCCCACCACCACGCCCAGCGCACCGCTCGGGTTCGACTTCGCCACCTTCCTGTGAATCGTGTAGTTATACAAAATCGCAATCAACAACGCGCCCATCTTGAAGCGAAAGGACTGGTTGTGCAGGTACATGTTCGGGTCAGATGAGAAGATCAGCGGACCCGTCATCAGCATCACCGCCAGCCCCACCAGCGTCCACGGCATCGTCTCCTTCAAAAGTTGCGCCGAAGACTGACTCCGCAACCCCACGCCCAGCAACCGCAAATCCACCAGAGCGATGGTGCCGATGGAAAACGCAAATCCAGCGATGTGAAGAATTTCCAGCAGCGGGAAAGCCCATTCGTTATTGTTCAAGGGATTTGTCGACGGATCGTAAGCCAGCATGCATTCCTCCTAATGAACGTACACCGCGGGGACCGTTACGTGGGGCGCCGCCACGCCAGCGTGAATCTTGTCGAGCGGCGGCTCGATGTAACCGATCCCGCGCCCCGCGCAGGCAATTCCAATCCACAGCACTAACGAAATAACGCCCGCCAGCTTGGCCCCCGCCGGCAAAGTCCGCGCGTGATCCAGTTTCGCCGCCCGGCTATACACGCCCCTGCGGAAAATTAAGGCATGCAGCCCCACCAACACTAACAGAGCAAGCTTCAAGTGAAACCAGTCGTTGTAGTAATATTCCTCAGCTTTGCAGCATGCCATCAGTACGCCCAGCGTGATCATGATGACGAATCCTACCCGTTTGGGAGTGCGGAATTGATCGATCACCTCCGCCAGCGGGTAGCTGCGCATGGCCCATCCCAATAGCCGCATGTCGGTCATCAGAATCATCCCGCCAAACAGCGCAATCGTTACCATATGCAGCGACAAAATCACCGGATAGACGTAACCCGACCCGCGCAGCTCCGTGAAGAAGGCAGTTTGTTGAATAAATTGAGCGAACGAAAGCAGCATGCGTCAAACTCTCTTAAGATCCAAAGTAGGGTTCAAAAATCCGATGAAAATTCCACCGAATATGACCCCCATCCATAAGAAGATCGATAGCCACGCGACCACTTTGGTCTTCCCCGGCGACGCTCCCGAGGCAACCACCTTGCGATGGATCGTGTAGTGAAAGGTGATGGCCAAAATCAGGAATAGCATCTTCCCCAGAAATGCGTAGTTCAAGTAATACATGTCCGGGTCGGAAGAATACAGCGCCATCCCTGAAAGCAGCATGATGCCGAGTCCCACCAGGGTCCACACGGCGGTGTCCTGAGCCAGTTGCGCCGGTGTCTGCCGCCGCATGCCGATATCCAGCAGCCGAAAATCAACGATCGCGATGGTTCCAATGGACAGAGCGAACCCGACGATATGAATGCATTCGAGAATAGGAAACGCCAACGGCGACGAGTTCAGCGGGTTGGCGAATTGAATCAACATGAAGTGTAAGCCTGCTTACTTAGATTTCTTCCGGTCTAGCGTACCA
>JALYJH010000408.1 GCA_030775415.1 Acidobacteriota bacterium
TCCCAAGGCGTCGCGGGCCGTGGGATCGGCGAATGGGAGGAATCCGCTGCCGATCGTGATTCCATGTCATCGCGTGATTGCCGGAGACGGCACGCTGGGCGGCTTTGGCGGCGGCCTGGCTACCAAGCAGACATTGCTCGCGCTGGAGCAGCGGAATTTAATCAGAAATCGGGCCGTCGCCGGCGGATAGCGCGGCGATCATGGCTTCGCGGGTGCGGTCCGCTGTTTGAATCGCGGAGTCTAGCGATACGCGATAAACAATAATGCCGGCGATGGCGTCCAACCCCAACACGGCGAAAAGGGCGGACTGGCTGCCGAAGGCATAGCGGGCCAAGTAGGCCAGCATCACCGGCAGGAACACCACTGGGTAGATGGCAAACAGCGTGGCCTGCAGGCGCCCAGCGGCTCCCGTGCGAAAAGAGTTTGCGGGATTCACGGCGCGGGCATGACGGACGGAAAGCAAGTTGCCGGCGCTGAACAGGAAAATCATCACAACGGCGGCGACCCCGTAGGCTTCGCTCACGCGGCGAAAGCCGAGCGGCATGCGCAGCAACACGCACACGGCGGTCACCATGGCGATTTCCAAGAGTAAAAAGAAAAGCCCGGTCAGATTTTTGCCGGACATGACGCGCCGGAAAGAGACGGGCGCCAGAAAGTAGAATTGCGCGGCGGAGCGGTCGAAACCGAAGGCGTTCCAGAAGCAGACGTCACTCATCAGCATCAGCGAATACACGCACACGACCGTGAGATAGTTCTGCACGAAGAACTGTCCTAGCGGGCCGCGCGGCACGAACACCATGGGCAGCCAGAGCACTAACCCGAAGGTGAAACCCATGAGGAACACCAGGCGGAAGCGCGGCGAGCGGATCAGGAAACGGAATTCTTTTTCGATCAAGGCGCCGAGCGGGTCCTTAAACAGAGTGGATGGCAAGCGGTAGAACCATTCGATCCAGGAGCGGCGGCTGGGGCGGGAACCGCCGGCATTGGCGGCGTCGGCATCGAAGGCCAGCGTGCGCGAGAATTGCCACCGGCTGAAGAGGAGTGCTCCCAAGGTCCAGGTGCCGAGCACCGTCAGAGAAGGCAAGATGTGGATGCGGAGGATCAGATTGCCGGCGGCGGTCCAAGGCCATCCGGTCCAGGAATCCCGCGCGACTAACAATTGCAATTGCGGGCTTACCACGCCGCGCCGCGCCATGAACAATTGCGGGAGCGCGGCGGCGAGGATCAAGAAGAAAAACACCAGCTCGCGAATGCGCTTGCGAGCGAGCAGGCGCGCCAGGGTATCGCGCAATCCAACGGCGACGATCAAGTTAAAGGTCAGGTAAAGCGCTGTTGAAAGCAGGCTCCATTTGCCGAGCTCCGGGTTCAGCAGAGCGCCGATGCCGATGCCAATCAGCACCAGCACCATCTCGATACCGGCGGTGACACGGAGCAGAACTTCGATCGAGAAAAGCTGCCGATCGGGTATGGGGTACGCGCGCAGTTTGCGCAAATCGAGCGAGGAGCCGGTCGTGGCCAGCATCAATGGCACGACTTGCCAGTACAGAAACATCAGCAGGAGGCCGCCGGGCAGCGCGACGCGGATGGTGGGAATCTGCGCGGGGTTGCTGAAGACGCGCAGCATGGCGATGGCAACCACGGTCCACAGCCCGTACCAGATGAAGCCAACCGCAGCGGACCAGGCGACGCCGCGCCGCGGATAGAAATGCGACAGCGTCCGCCACTGAGCCCAGAAGATGGCAGCGATTTGCATCATGGCCTGCGCCGCGCTAAAGCCAATCGAGCGTCTCGGCCGCGTGTTCCATGCCGAGCGCGCGCACGAAGGCGTCTTCGAGAGTTTCAGCGGCGCCACGCATTTCCGACATGGGTCCTTCGGCGATCAGCTTGCCTGCGTGAATGATGCCCACGCGCTCGCAGAGGCGCTCAACTACTTCGAGGACGTGCGAGGTAAGAAAGATGGTGGCTCCGCGGCGTACTTGGTCGAGCAGGATGTCTTTCATCAGGCGCGCGCCAACGGCGTCGACGCCTTCGAAGGGTTCGTCCATGAGGAAGAGTTTAGGGCGATGGATCAGCGCGGCGGCCATGGCAACGCGCTTGCGCATGCCCTTGGAATATTCGGCGATGAGTTTTTTCGGTTGGTAGCCGAGTTCGAACAGATCCAGCAACTCACTGGCGCGGTCGCGGGCGGTGGGACGGTCGAGGCCGTAGATGCGGCCGACGAACTCGATGAACTCGCCGCCGGTGAGGTGATCGAAGAGCATGGATTCGTCGGGCACCAGGCCAATTTGCTGCTTGATGTCGAGCGAGCGCGCGGGCATGGGCAGGCCGAGGAGTTCGATGGATCCGGAGGTGGGCGGAGCCAGGCCCATCAGCATTTTGATGGTGGTGGTCTTGCCGGCGCCGTTGGGTCCCAGGAAACCGAAGAAGCAGCCTTGCGGGACGGTGAGGGTGAGGCCGTCGACGGCGGCTTTATCGCCGTACACTTTTCGCAGGTCGCGAATTTCGATCGCCGGCGGGATCATGGGCAAACTCTATGGTACTAGGACGGCGGGGAGGGAAGAACACTTTAGCAGAGTCGGCGTTATCAGCGCCGCAGGGCGGTATCATGAATCATTGTGGATCGAAAGGACCTCCAGGAACTTTCAAGGGTTCGTTTGAAAGAGGCCAAAGCGCTGTTGACGCTCGGTCTCAATGACGGCGCGTACTACTTGGCCGGTTATGCAGTGGAGTGTGCACTCAAAGCGTGTATTGCGAAGCAAACCCAACGTTTCGAGTTTCCGGACAAGGACAAGGTGACCAAGGGTTGGACGCACAAATTAAACGAGCTGGTTAAAGTTGCCGGCCTCACGGATGAATTACAAGACCAAACGAAAGAAGATTTCGATTTTCTGACAAATTGGGGCATTGTTGCGTCGTGGTCAGCGGAGAGCCGCTACCGGAGACACCGTTCTGAATCCGCTCACGAATTAGTGAAGGCAGTTGAGGAAAGGCATCACGGAGTGATCCGATGGATAAGGCTGCATTGGTAAGCATCGATCTCGACAAAGGCTCGGAATTGATTGAAGTCTTGGATCGGGCGGGGTTGCGCGTTCAGGTTGCGCTGTGGGCCCACCTTGCCGAGTATCACGACTGGCGTCTTATATTATCCGCGCGAAAGCTCGATTCGTTGGGCATCAGGGAAGGCTATCTCCATCTTTACGAATTACTGGCAAACGCTGGCTATAGGGAAGCGAACACCCTCTCTATTATGATTCTTCCAATGTCGGATCCGTTCATCAAAGGCCTGCGCTCTATTTTCGGAAAAACGAAGAGCGTCGAAGGGATGCGCCTGGGCGGGCAACTTAACGGCGATCGTTTTATCGAGGACGGCTACGC
>JALYJH010000409.1 GCA_030775415.1 Acidobacteriota bacterium
CCCACGACCCCTGTCAAAACTGCCACCGCCCCCATGCATCCCAGGAGTGCTCGCGCGAGAATGGCGCGTGAAATCATTCCGCGCCAGAATGCGATCGCCGGAACTAGCAAGATTTCGGCTAGGCACAGAATGGATCCAGTGCGTGACCCGCCGGTGACGACCGACCCGAAGAGCGTAGCCACAATCAATGCGTGCAGCACCCAATGCCGGCGGTCTCGAGTAGCAGCGATGATCGCCACCGGCAGGATTGCTTCGATAAAGGCCGCATATTGGTTTTGGTAAACGAAAGGGCCCAGCGTACGCGACTCGCTTCCGGTTTCGAAAATCCAAAACGCCTTCCCGACAGGAGAAGTGAGATACGTGAAGATCGCAATCACCGCGAGTAAAACGGTAAAGATCACCCCGGCACGCAGAACCCTCTCCCGCAGTGCCACGTTTCGATATAGATCGGCGGCCAGCGCAAAGGCAGTCAGAGAAGTGATCCAATTCAGCGTGGCGTCGAGAGTAGTGACGCGATCCACAGTCCAGCCGAGGATGACCTGCAAGGCGCCCCACGCCGCCGCCCCAGCGAGCAGAACGCCAGGGAGTCGCAGTCCGGGCAAACGTCCTTTTGCAATACGCGCCGCCGCAAAAGCGAACAAAGCAACCTGGAAAACACTCAGGGGCCAGCGGTACGGGACCCACAGTGTCAGAATCCCAAAGCCAAGAATCGCAGACAATAGCATTTAGGCAGTTAGTGGAGTTCGCGCCCGCGCGTGTGCATGTCGGGTCGTGAGGTAGCCACAGTCCGCACAAGTTTAACAAACCTGCTGCCTGCGGGAACACCGGGCCATTCGTAAGCAAACTACTTCAACTCACGCCAGCTTTTTTCCTTAAGTTCCACCCCGTGCTTCTTAGCCGCCGCCTTAATCCGCTTCCAAGCCGCGTCCTTCTCCTCTTCGCTTACACTTTTTACCTGATTGAACCGGGCAACCGCATTCCGCACGTGAGCCGCATCATGAATCGGCTCCTTCTTTTCCTTAGGAAAAGCAAAATGTTCATCCGCGATGTGTTCGCGCGAAGCCTCATTGATTTTAGCCATGTCTCTAATCCAGCACGCCGCGGTCCAAATCACCAAGCTCAGAACTTGAGTCGTATGCCGCCCCACACTCCAATCGGCGCCCCTGGAGCGAAAAAGGTCGTACTGCGAATCGGGAAGTCCCCATCAACCGCCGGAAATGGCCGCGCGATGAAATTCCCCGCGTTGTCGTAAGGTGACGGACCCAACTGTGCCGCCGTATAGTAACGATGGTTGAGCATATTATCAACCTGCACGAACAACTGCACCCGTTTCTGAACCTGGTAGTGCGCTCCCACATTCACAACGCCATAACCCGGCGAATACCCTTGCCCCAGATAAAATACCCCGTCCGGCTGGTCCAGATTATTTTCGTTGCCGCGCGCGAACGACCGCCCTACGGCATCGAAATCCACATCAATCGAAATCTTCGGCGTCACGTGGTAGTCCGCATACGCTTTCAAAATATTCTTGGGAACCTGCGGAATGTGATCGCCGGGACGGATCACAATATTTCCATCTGTTCGCAACCCGCCATCGTTCGTGCTATTACTCCCCGCATTCACAACCTGCGAACTCTGATACGTCGCATTGAGAAACGTATAGTTGCCGCCCAGCGTGAGATGCTGGAAGCGCCCGCTCACGCCCACCTCCATCCCCTCCCGGCGCGTTTGCCCGAAGTTAGTGAAATAGCCGAAGCCCGTCTGCTGCGAGGCCACAAAGAGCAGGTCATTATCGTTTTCCGCCCGAAACCAACCCGCGTTCCAGCGTAAGTTATTTTCAAAGGTCCCCCGCACCCCGGCCTCAAGCGTCCGTGTCACCACCTGTTTGAGCGGCGGATCGCTCACCAGCGCATTCGGCAGATTGCAAGGCTGCGCGGGATCGGCGCATCCCAGCTCAATCGCACTGGGCGCCCGGCTGCTCTCGCTGTAGCTGAAATAGACAGTCGCGAATGGCAACGCACGATAAGTGAAACCCGCCGACGGATTCAGCCGCTCGAAAGTGTACCGCCCGTTCAGCGACCCTCGCGACCCATCCGTCACGCCCGGCAACCGGTCAGTATTATTGATTGAAAGCCTGTTGTAGCGGCCCGCAAACGTGAATGCCAGAGACTTGCCAACCGTCACTGTATCCGCTCCGTACAAACTGAAAATGTTCACCACGCCGTCGAGATCGACGCGCGTATCCACCGGCACTCCGTCTTCGCGAGTGCTGCCATCCGCAAACGCATTGATCGGCATAATCGTGACACGATCCGGATTTAGATACCCAAACTGCGACCCCTGCTGAAAGCCCAAGCGGCTGCCGTCCCACCCTCCGCCCGCCGTCACCCGGTTGTGCGAAACCAGCCACGAAGCCTGTCCCGACACCCCATAGTTAAATTGCTTGTCGAAAGTCTTGGTAATGATGCCGGTACACGCTTGGCTAGGCGCGTCCTGTTCCAGCCCCTGCGCAATGCAGCGCCAATAAGGGAAGGGCTCCGTAGCCGCATTGCCCGTCTTAGGAAACCCACGATAGCCCGCCGCCGTCAAAGCCTGAATGTCAGCCGCTGAAAGATCGTACAAGGACTGGTCAAACGAATTCTCATTAATATCTCCGTTCGTCGTGTCCGCCCGAATGTACCTGTAGTAAGCGTTTCCCGACAGCGTCAGCTTGCTACTCAAGCTATGCTGCAAACTCAAATTCACCGAAGGCGACCGGTTCCACGTAACGTCCGGAACGCTGTAAACACTCCGGTAATTCTGCTCCAGAAAGCGAAAATCCTGCAGCCCATTCCCTGTCAGCCAATTGTCCGCATAAGAAAAACTAAGATTGGCCGAAGTATTGCCATGTAGCCATCCCAATTTGCCAAAAGGCTGCCGCACTTCCGACGACGAGAGCTGCCGCCACCCATCTTCGCGAAACAAATTCCCCGCGACATACCAGTTCAATCCCTTTTGATTCGACCCGCCATGTTCAAACTCACCCGCCCGGCGGCCAAAACTTCCCCCACTGACTGCCAGCGTGCTGCCCGGCGCGCTTAGCCCGCTCTTTGTCTCAATCGAAATCGCCCCACCCAGCGTGTTCAAGCCGAATAACGGATTTGACCCCGGCATGAGCGCCATCTCCGAAATCGCCACCTTCGGAATCAAATCCCAAGCCACGATATCGCCAAACGGCTGGTTCTGGCGGACGCCATCCATGTAAACCGAAATCCCCTCCGGCGTCCCCAATAATGGCGATGCCGTATAGCCCCGGTAGTTCACGTCCGGCTGAAACGGGTTCTCTTGATTCTGATTCACATGGACGCCGCTCAGCCTCTGGTTTAATAA
>JALYJH010000410.1 GCA_030775415.1 Acidobacteriota bacterium
TGGCAGAAGTTGCCGGGTATGGGATGTCCGGCGATGCGCATCACATTACTTCTCCATCGGAAGATGGCGATGGAGCCTACCGCGTGATGCGTAACTGCCTGCGTGACGCTGGCATCCAACCGCACCAAATCGATTACATCAACGCCCACGGCACTTCAACGCCTGTAGGCGATCGCATCGAAACGCTGGCGATCAAGCGGGTTTTTGGCGAACATGCCTCTAAGGTGGCAGTGAGTTCGACGAAGTCCATGACGGGACACCTGCTGGGCGGCGCCGGAGGGCTCGAAGCAGGCATCACGGTGCTGGCGATCCGCGATCAAATTGCGCCGCCCACCATTAACCTAGATCATCCGGATCCGGAGTGCGACCTGGATTATGTGGCCGGAAAGGCGCGTCCGATGAAGATCGATTACGCGCTTTCGAACTCCTTCGGATTCGGCGGCACCAACGGTTGCTTGATTTTCAAACGGCCCGAGTCCTAAAAGAACATGAAAATTATTGTCGCGATCAAGCAGGTTCCGTTGCGCGACTCGCCGGTGCACCCCGCGTCTTCGGGGAAATGGATCGACGAGACGGACCTGAGTTTCGAAATTAACGAGCCCGACGCCTATGCGCTCGAAGAAGCTTTGCAGTTGAAGGAAAAGCATGGCGGCGAGGTGGTAGTGTTATGCGCGGGTCCGGAACGCGCGGCGCAGACCATCCGCGAAGCGCTGGCCAAGGGCGCTGACCGCGCGATTCACATCGCCGCGGATGATCTAGGGATACTCGACACTTTAGGAGTGGCAAAACTCCTGGCCGCGGCCGTGGGACCGGAAAAACCGGATCTGATCCTGACCGGTTTGCAATCCGACGACCTGGGCTCCGGCCAAACAGGCGTGGTGATGGCGGAACTGCTGGGCGCTCCGCACTCGACCATCATCATGCAGGTGGAGGCAGGGGAAGGAAGCATCCGCGTCAAGCGCGAACTTGAAAACGGTTGGTTTCAAAATATCGCGATGCCGCTTCCGGCGGTGTTGACCATGCAGAGCGGTTCCAATAAGCTGCGCTACGCGACTCTAATGGGGATTAAGAAAGCCAAGAGCAAAGAAATACGGCGCGTAACGCCCGCTGAGTTGGGCGGCGCGGCGGCGGCCGTGGCAGTTATCGAAAAAGTGTACTTGCCGCATAAGAACAAGCAGACGCAGATTTTTGAAGGCGACCCGAAGACGGCAGCCTCGCAACTGGTAGAGAAATTGAAGTTTGAAGTGCGGGTTTTATGAGTATTTTGGTGGTTCTCGAACAGCAGGGCGGTCAATGGAATCGCATGTCGTGGGAAACGCTGGTCGCGGGCCAACAACTGGCCGCTGCACTCGGGCAACCAGTCGAAGCGGCAGTGGTGGGCAAAGGTATCGCGAGCCTGGCGCAGGAAGCGGCTACCAAGAAGCTCGCAAAAGTGTGGGCCGTGGAGCACGATTTGCTGGACTCCTACACAGCCGACGCCTACACGGCAGCAGTCGAAGAACTCATCCGCAAGAGTCAACCCAGCGTGGTCCTGTTCCCGCATACCTATCAAGTGCGCGATTTCGCGCCTAAGCTGGCGACGCGATTTTCGCAAGTATTGGTGAGCGATGTAATCGCCGCGCGCGTAGAGGCTGGAATGCTAACCTTGGTGCGCCAATTTTTCCAAGGGAAGTTAAGCGGCGACATACGCGTCAGTGGCGCAGGTCCGCTGTTTGCTTCCTTGCAAGCGGGTGCGTGGCGCGCGGATGCTTTAGAAAGCGGCTCAGCGGCGGTGGAAGCGTTTGTACCGGCCCTCACGGCGGACAAAATCCGGCAAAGGCCGGAAGCCCCGTTCCGGGAAGCCACACGCGCGGTGGACCTCACGGCGGCGGAAATTATCGTGGCGGTGGGACGAGGCATTAAAGAACAATCGAACCTGCCGGTCGTGGAGGATCTCGCAAAGGCGTTGGGTGCCGAACTCGCGGCATCGCGGCCTATTTGCGACGCCGGATGGCTCCCCATGGAGCGTCAGGTTGGGAGTTCGGGACAAACGGTGGCGCCCAAAGTATACATTGCCGTGGGCATCTCGGGCGCGATTCAACACTTGGTCGGAATGAAAGGCGCGAAGACGATTATCGCGATCAACAAAGATCCCAACGCGCCCATCTTCGAGGTCGCGGATTACGGAATTGTCGGCGACTTATTCGAAATCGCACCGGCGCTCGCAGCGGAAGTCCGCAGATTAAAGGGCGCCTAGCTACTCGCCCTTCAGCGAACGCTCCATCAGGTCGCGAATGGCCGCGCGTGGATCTTTACCACGGTGCAAGACGGCGTCCATCTGACCAATAATCGGCAGGTCCACTGCGTACTTAGCGCCTAGGGCCACAGCCGCGCCACAGGTCTCGACGCCTTCCGCGATCATTGGCGTGGAGGTAGTAATCTCCGCGAGACTTTTCCCCCGTGCGAGTTCGATGCCGACCCTCCGGTTGCGGCTCAGCTCCCCGCCGCACGTGAGCACCAAATCTCCGAGGCCCGCGAGGCCCGCAAGAGTGGACGGTTGCCCGCCCATGGCGACGGCCAGACGTGTGATCTCCGCGAGTCCGCGTGTGATTAAAGCAGCTTGCGTGTTATTCCCTAGCCCCAATCCCTGTACAACTCCGGCGGCAATTGCGATCACGTTCTTGAGCGCTCCGCCGATTTCGACACCGATCAGGTCATTGTTCGTATATAGTCTAAACGTGGGTCCGGACAAAGCAGTTTGCAATGCGGCCGCCGTGGCCGCATGTGCCGATGCAACCACTACTGTCGTGGGTTCGCCGCCGGCGACTTCGCGGGCAAAGGTGGGTCCCGAGAGCACCCCAATACGCGGCTCGAATTTCGGCTGGACTACCTCGCAGAGCACCTGGGACATGCGCAACAGAGTGCCACTCTCCAGACCTTTGGTCGCGCTCACAAAAATAGTCTCAGGGTTGAGGGATGGCAGAACGCGTTGGTACAAGGAACGCGCGTAATGCGAGGGCACGACGCCCAACAAAATTCCGGCGCGATCGATCACCGCGGTTAGGTCAGAGACGATTTCAACGTTTTCCGGAAGAAAAAGCCCCGGCAGAAACACGTCGTTTTCGCGCGAGGCCCGCATGCGAGTAGCAAGCTCCGGCTCAAACACCCACAGTCGCAATCGTTCAAAACGCGGCGCCAGCACGATGGCGAGCGCCGTACCCCAGCTCCCGCCGCCGAGGATCGATAAAGTCATTTTCGTCCCCATGAGAACGCGTTTTCCGTTCCAGCGCGCAGGCGCGACCAGTTGGATTTGTGGCGGTATACGACGAAGGCTCCAGCGATGAACGCTGCGATGGTGATTGGGACGGGCGGGTGCACGATCATCCAC
>JALYJH010000411.1 GCA_030775415.1 Acidobacteriota bacterium
CGTTGGGAGGGGTCTTCGCGGCCCTGATCGCACCGCGCGTGTTTCGCGAATTCAGCGAATATCCGATCGGATTGGCGGGCGCATGCATCCTGGGCTTTGTATGCTGGATGCGCAGTGGAGCGCTTTCGCAATGGACCGGGCGTAACTTTGCGGTACGTGTTCCGCTGATGGCTCTGATGTTTGGAGGAGTCATTTGCGTCTACGCTACGGCGATCAATAAACAGCCCGGGATTGCGGCGCGGCGCAACTTCTACGGCATCCTGCGCGTAGTGGAGCGCCGTGATCACAATGGGCTGTTGCGCGAACTCAGCCATGGGCGGGTGCAGCATGGCTTTCAGTATTTGGATCCCGATAAGCATTCCTGGCCTACGTCGTACTACGGTCCGCATAGCGGAGTGGCGTTAGGGATTGACGCGCTGCCGCATCCGCGCCGCGTTGCCGTGGTGGGTTTGGGCGCGGGAACGCTCGCGGCGTGGGGGCGCGAGGGCGATACGTATCGTTTTTATGAAATCAATCCTAACGTCGAGCCGATTGCGCGGAAGTGGTTCACGTTTCTGGGGGACTCGAAGGCGCGTACGAATGTGGCTCTGGGGGATGCGCGCATTCAAATGGAGCATGAACTGACGGAGGGCCAGGCCCACGATTTCGACTTGATCGCGGTGGATGCCTTTTCGGGAGACGCGATTCCGATGCACTTACTGACCGCTGAGTGCGCGGAAATTTATCGGAAGCGACTGGCTCCGGGAGGCATCATTGCGCTGCACATTTCGAACCGGTCATTAAACCTGGAGCCGGTGGCACGCGGGATGGCCCGCTATTTAGGATGGCAGGCGCGTATGGTGGTGGTGGCTCGGGATTTGCTCGATGACGACAAGGGCGAGAGCAGTTCGCGGTGGGTGCTGTTGACGGAGAAGCGGGAGACATTCACGCACTCGAAAATTCGCGAAACGATTTTGGGCTGGAGCACTTCTGAAGATCCGGTGATTACCTGGACGGACGATTTTGCTAGTCTGTGGCCCCTACTGCGGTTTTAAACAAAACGGGGACACCTTATATAGAGGCGTCCCCGAGTTTGTCACGGTGAAGAGACTACTAGCGGCGTGCTAGTTTCATCTTAGGCGTGGCCAGATAGCCGGTGACGTGATCTTTCGTAACCTGATTAATCACGATTTCGTAGGGCTGCATGTTGCCCGAGACGTAGAGCTGTACGGGCTCATTGATGGTCTTGTCGCGCTTTTCCACATGACGGTCGTCCGCAAGGACATCCATAGTGAAGCGGGCGCGTTTCGGATCGGTCTTTTTGAGGGTCAAGACGATGTCGCCAACTTTCTTTGCGGGATCTTTCTTGTTCAGGTCGAATTCAAAGTAATTGCGTTCGCCTAAAGCGCGCAGCGAATCCAGATCCTTGGCGTTGGTGGCGATCAAGCCGCTCATCACGCCCATGTCGCCCATGGCGCGTTTCAGATCGGCGCTGGTTTTTTCGATGTCACTCTGCGCGGTAGCCACATTGGTTTTGACGGCTTCCACGTTGGCTTTTACGCCATCGACATCACTGGTGACGGCGGTGAATTTCGAAGAAGTCGTGTCCTGAATCTGCGACAGCTCGTTGGCTACTTGCTGCTGTTGCTCGCTCAGCTTGCCGCTAAGCTCCTCACCCTGCTTCTGCGCATCGCTGCGGGCGCGGCGGATGGCAACAGTAGCGGAATCGTTCACGCCCTTGACCTGCTGCTTCATTTCCTCAGCCAGGTCCTGCAGACGTTGGCGTTCCTGTTCCAGCAGAGTAGTGGTCGCGTCGTTCAGCTTGGAGATCTGGGCCTGAGTTCCGGTTTCGGTGCGGACCAGATCGTCGTTCAGGTGATTGGCTCGCACCAGCAGGTATGCATTTCCGGCGAGGGCGAGTCCCAGGCCAACCGCCAAAACTGTGATGGCCGTCTTATGGCCGGATTCCTTCACTACTACGGGGTCTTTTTCTTCGAAATCGTTGGTGGCCATCGTGTGCTCCTTCGGCGGCAAAGGATGCACGCTTCCTACCAAAACGAAGGGGTGTTGAAACGTTTGATTACACGAGGTTTTGAGACGCGAGGGAGCCATTCGGCTCCCCGTAAGACTTACGGCGTGTCGGTAATCAATTCGACCTGAAGCGAGCCGAGGCTATTCAAATGGACTTGAATCGGTACGCCGAGGGGGGCTTCCACGATGCCCGCGTAAGAGCCTGTGGTGACGATCTCACCGGCTTTCACTCCCTGATTGCGGCTATTTAGAAAATGCACCAGCCAGGTGAAAGCCTTCATGGGATTGCCGCTGGGATGGGCCCGCTCCTGATCGAAGAGCACGCCGGCTGGGGTTTGAATGGTTACGTGAAGGCGCTCGAGCGGATGATCGAGGGCGTGGGGGATCACCGGCCCGATGAGCAGACCGTGATGGTTGTAGGAATCCGCGAGGATCTCAGGCGGGGTAGCGGAGGCTTTGTCGGCATAGCGGGTGGTGATGAGTTCCAGCACCATGCGGGCTTCGCCGATAGCGGCGCGGATTTCGGAGTCGCTATAAGGAGTGGCGCGGGGCGGGAGATCGTGCGCGATCACGAAGGCGATCTCCGGTTCGATCAGCCCTACTTTGCCAGGGACGGCACACGGTTGCGAACGCAGGATGGCCGAGGCGGGAATCGCGGCGAGGATGGGACCGCTGAGGGGATTGGGCACACTGCACTTCCATCCACCCACTTTTTCTCCCAGCAATTCCAAAACGCGTTCCTGAATCGCCAGCGCGGAATCCGGGTCACCCGGCCGATAGCTCTGGGGGATGGCGGGGCCTGGCGTTTTGGCGTGGCGGGCGGCCAGCAAGTGGCGCGCGGCCTGATCGATCTGATGTGCGGAAAGCATCGGCGGTTAATGGTCTCCCTTCGTTTCTACATGGCCGCCGAACTGGAAGCGGAGGGCGGATAAAACTTTGGCGGCGAAATCGCCCTCGCCGCGCGAGGTGAAGCGTTGATAGAGCGCGGCGCTTAACACCGGCGCAGGCGCGGACTCATCGATGGCGGCTTGAATCGTCCAGCGGCCTTCGCCAGAATCAGAGACGCGTCCGGAAAACTTGTCGAGGCCAGGACTGTCGACAAGCGCCGCGGCAGTGAGGTCGAGCAACCACGAAGCGACCACGCTGCCGCGCCGCCAGACTTCGGCGATGTCCGGCAGGTTTAGTTCGTATTGATAGTGCTCGGGATTACGCAGAGGGGTGGTCTCGGCATCGACGGTGCGCGCGTGCAGGCCGGCGTTGGCGTGGCGCAGAATGTTCAGGCCTTCTGCATACGCGGCCATTAAGCCATACTCGATGCCGTTGTGGACCATCTTAACGAAATGTCCGGCGCCGACCG
>JALYJH010000412.1 GCA_030775415.1 Acidobacteriota bacterium
GGCCTTTTATGTTGTTTTCCCCCAGCTTGCGAAACTGCTCTTCAAATTCTTTGCTGGTATTTTCACCGAACTGTGTGACGTTGATGTACGCGATGCCGGGCTTCAGCCAAATGGCCTCGGGAACGCTGGGGCGCGCGATTGCGTCACGAACGATCTCGAAGGTGATCGGCTTGGCCAGGCCTTCACGGTTGACCGTGACCTGCACTTTGGTTCCACGAGGTCCCTTGAGCAGCTCGGCGATCTCAGAAGTGTTGAGGCCTTCGGTCTTCTTGTCGTTCACCTGAATGATCATGTCGCCGGGGCGTAAGCCGGCGCGATAGGCGGGGGAAGTTTCAAACGGCCACATCACCATGGTCTTCCCGCTACGCGGGCCCACTTGCATGCCTACGCCGTAATACTGGCCGCGCTGATCTTCACGCAGTGCCGCGTAGGCTTTGGGGTCAAAGAAATTGGAGTGCGGATCGAGCGTCCGCAGCATGCCTGGAATCGCGCCGTTATAGACGGCCTTGTCCGCGTCCACTTTGTCGGCGAAGTTCTGCTCCACCGCATCGAACACGGTGGTGAAGGACTTCATGCTCTGACCTACAGCATCATCGGTGGGGGATGCCGCCGAAACATGCTTCGTAGTTAGCAGGAGGGCGCCCAGCGTGCCCAGTCCAACCAAGAGAGGTACCAACAGAAAAGAGCGGCGACGAGATGGCATCCAGACCTCCGGTTTCAGTATATCAACTCGCCTGCGGTGGCGGATGCCGTTTTGGCACGCGGTTAAGAAGCCGCATGGATACAGCGTGCACTCAATGGGTAACGCTGCTAAGCCTTAGTAGTATTTTGCTTCTAGGGCATTGGTTTTGCCTATAAAACCGCTGGGCTCACGGGGCCTGGTCGCTGACGCTGCCGCACGAAGAACAATCCTAGCAAGCCGCTTCCGGTAAGGGCCAGCGATAAAGGTTCCGGAGTGGGTTGGATCGGATTCGTCGTGTTAACGGGCGGAGCCGGACTGAACGCAGCCGCGAAATTCGAGTTTTCCGAGGTGTAGGTGTAATCGAAGCTCACTGCGAAGAAGTAGGTCCCCGCCCCAGGAGCGAAGGTGCCGCCGCTGGTGATCACGTGGCAATGCATTGGATCCGTGCACCAGGAGAGGACGTCGTTCCCCGCGTGCAGAGCGGCGTCGATCGTCAAAGTGACGGAACCGGTGGCTCCGGAGAAGTCGAATCCCGCAAAATCGCCGCCATTCGAAAGGTATTTGGCTGAGGGATCGATGGGAGCTGCGCCAGTGCACGGGTTACTGGCTGGCGTATACAAGCAGTTCCCGAAATTTTTAGCGGTTCCGTCGCTCGAGAGGTTGTTCCAGAAAGGCGAGGCGCTGTCGTTAGGCATAATCGGATTACTGAGGGTACCGTTGCTATTTAGCACCACGCCCGCACCCGAGAGCGTAAAAACGAAATCGTTGTAGTCCTTGTCACCCCCGCTGAATCCAGAAACCGGGCTGTCCTCAACGCCGACGTAGTATGCGGCTGCATTAAAACTGGTGGCGTGGGCTGGCAGAGCCATGGCAAAGAGAATCGCGGGGGCTACCAGGGCAAGATATTTTTTGATGTTTCCTCGTAAGTAGTTCACTTTGCATCCTCCGACTGGCACTTTCCTTTAGGAATGACCAAGTATGGAGGAGCAAATGGCTTGGCTCAACAGACCGATAGATTGAGCAGTACTAGCTCCTATCCAAGTACTGACGAACCAATTTTGAGGGGATGCCCGGCTGCGAGGTCGGATTTTGCAGCCGGGCGGGCAGGGAAGAATGCAGTGCGGTTAGTTGATATCAGGCGAGCCGGCTTTGCGCCGCCGCAGGAGGAAGAGTCCCACCAATCCGGCGCCGGTAAGCCCCAAGGACAGTGGTTCTGGTGTAGCCGTATACGAGATCGAACTGAGCAACACGTTTCCGGCGGTTGCGGTGAAGTCCAGATACTTCATGCCCGAAGCTATGGTGATCGAGTGGGAACCTTGGTCGGTACCCGTGACGGTCGAACTTCCACTGTTCGCGGAGGGGCTGCTGGATTCAAACACCTTCCAAGCCTCCGAACCAGTGCTGCTATTCATAATAAACGAGATCGTAAGCCCCTGCAGGCTCGTTACATCCAACTGAATGAACTGGCCCACGGTAATTTCATGGTCACCGCTGGGATCGCTGGTGAGACCCAGTCCGTTTTCGTTGCCGCCGTTGTTCTTGCCGTAAAGATATTGGGTGCCGGCGCCGTATGCGGTAGCGGTGATCCCACCATAGGAGTGCGAGGTGCCTTGGTAACCGGCTGGGGTAGCAAAGCTAATAGTGGTGCCAAAACTGGGCACCACGGAACATGTCAAAAAGCAAAGTCCAATAAAATACTTCATTTTTCCTCCGAGATTAACTAGGTGCATTACTTGGGAGGCTGCTTAGTGCAAGCCCCAGGTAAATCCCTTAGATGCTGATTCAGTATGGAGGATGAAGCGGTCCAAATCAAGCCATCAATCGTTTGGAGAGTACTGATTCTAAACCAGTACTTCTGGCACTCTGGAGATCTAGGCGCGGCGGCGGCGGATAAACAAGAGACCGACTAATCCGGTGCCGGTCAGGATCAACGAGATAGGCTCGGGCGAAGGAGTGAGCCCGCGCGACGCAGATAGACCGCAACTGGGATCGTTTGACATGCAACCCTTAACGGTAAACTGACCCGGCGTGGTTCCGAAGGAGAAGCTGGCGCTAGTAACCGTTGTGTTGGGGGCGATGTTGGCGCTTGAGTCGAAAATAATGCTGAACGTAACAGTCTGAGAGAGGAAGGAAGTGCCAGTAATCGACGAATTGGCGTTGCTGTAAGTCCCACCGGCTCCGGGGGCTCCGATGATCAGACCAGCGGGCCCGCTCAATTGCAACCCACCCGAAACATTGTTATTTAACCCCCAGCCTGCAGCCCCCGACAAGGACGTCGAATATGCGCCGCCTGAGTTCACAGTGATTCTTGTGCCCATGCTCTGGAAGAGTGTTCCACTGGTAACGCCATTGCTTAATGTGAAGCTAAGACCGCTAATGAGTTGGCCCACATCGTTAGGATTGCCTTCCAAGTCGGTCAAGGTAATGCTTAGGAAATTATATCCGGTGGTAAAGGTCGCAGAAGCCGCAACGGGTCCGCTCGTTGTGCTGCCCGCGGGAATGGTGGAGGTTACAGTGGAGGCGTAGGCCGACACCGCACATAGCAGGACGGGCAGGAAAAACGCCTTATGCCTAATGAATCTTAGGTCTGTCTTCTTCACACTTCGCATAATTCCTCCGCGATACCGAGACTCGGGCCAGCGCTCCGGACTCGGTTTATCAGCTACTACCAAGAAAACACCAG
>JALYJH010000413.1 GCA_030775415.1 Acidobacteriota bacterium
CCTCATGCAGCCACGACGGCCATTCGCCCACCATCGCCAGACACGCGTGAGTGGTTTCGTGCGCCAGCACTTGTTCCTGGCGGGCGTCCATCTGCTGCCCGCTCATCACCGGAACGTGGATACGCCCGTCGTAAACGGCGCCGCTCCACTCCGCCGCGTCGGTGGCTTTTTTGTAGGCATCGCGGCTCTGAATGATGGTCACAATTTTTTCCTCGGCGGTGCAGCCCAACTGTTGTGACACGCGCGCGAAGGTGCTGTCCACCACGCCCACCATGGCGCGCGCGGTGTCGGTGGAAATGGTCGCCGAATCGTAGCGCAAGACCACCCGCATGCCGTAGAGTTTGTCACCGCTTTGGTCACTGGAACGCTCTTTTTCCACGCGCTGGATCAAGTTTTCCAAGTCCGGATTGGGGGCAAGTTCCAGCGACTGCTGCCAATATTCCAAGGCCTGCCGAGTATCGTCCGCCCGCCACGCGGCGACGCCCGCCATCGCCAGCAGCGAGGGATCGCGGCGCTTCTTCATTTCAGGCTCGAGTAATTCGAGGGCCTTTCCTGGCTGGTTCGCGTTAATCAACTGTTCAGCCTGCGCCAGAACCACCTTCGACGACGAGGGGAGCGTCAGGCCCACGCCGGCCGGCGCCTTGAGCGCATCGAAATCCGGTGCATTACGGACGGCTGTCAGCGCCTCATTGGTGGTCACCCAGGACGCGTCGCGGCGGCCTTTGTCGAAAGAATCCAAGCCCGCGATCGCGGCGGCCGGCAGATAACCTTCTATCTGCCGTCCTCCCATTTCAGCCGCGATCTTGTAGCAGGGTACACTCTCTCCCGACAGTGCGAAGCGCAAGCGCAAAGGAGTTCCCGCCGGCAGCGCGGCCACGAGCGGGGCATCCGCTGAACAACCGGAGCGCAAAGCGGTGTTGTCTTCCTTTACACTCACCGCCAGCAGCAGCGCGAGCAGAAGTCCCATGCCTTGAGCATACGAGTGAACGCGGCCCGACGCCCTCCGCGAAAGACCTTATATCGTTCTAGGGCGAAACTTGATAGAGAGTGCCTGATGAGCCCGTAAACACGGGATGCAAATGTGGATCGCTGCGCACCGCGGTCAGCACCTGGTCAATGCTTTCCCCTTCTGTGAAACGCGACAGGTCGTCGGAAGTGGAATATAGATACTGCAAATGGCGTGCCTGGCAGTAAGCTGCTGCGTTGCGATAGGCGTTGACGATGCTCTGCCGGTCATCCGCATACCACCAGCGCGGCAGCAGCAGAATCGAATTCCCGCGATGTCCGGAAGAAAGATAGAGCAGAGGATCGTCATTCGATAACACCTGCGCGTCCGCCGGCAGGTTTTTTGACATCCAGCGATACGCGACGCGCCGCTCGGCCACCTTCGGGCGCTCGCGCGCCGCCATTTGGTTGAGCGTGCTGAACGTCATGTAGGCTTGCAGCCCGATCGCCGCCGCAAAGAACGCCGCTAGGCCCGCGGCGAAAACCACGGCTGCGGCCCGCTGGCTGGCATCCTTATGGCGCAGCGCCTTTCTCAAGACGCTCCCCAGGTGTTCCATTTCAGCCGCAAGCCCGGCCAGCAGCAAGGGGAACAGCGGCAGTACGAAACGTTCATTCGGCGGGTAATGCCACACGGCAAGGATCGCCAGCGACAGCAAAGCGAACAGGGCATAGTCAATGGCAATGCCCTTTCTGATTAAGCGCACCACGCCGGCCAGCATCGCCACTGCAATCACTTGCGTAAGAATTTTAACCGGCAGAAAATCGATTATCTTCGGCACTACCAGCGATCCCATGCCGTACAAAATTTGATCGACGTTCTTCCACACGACCACGGTCAGATTATCCAGTCCAAAGTTCGCCGCTCGAAATCCCAGGTAATCGACGTAATAGAGGAGCGTCATGTCTTTCGAGTGCGCGATGTGCTCACGAACCCACCAGGCCCATCCGCCCACGGCGGGCAGGGAAGTGGCCAAGAACAGCGCCGCCCTGCGCCAGTCGCGCTTCCATAGCAGCAGTGCGGGAATCGAGATCACCAGAGCGATCCCGGCTGTGCGGGCCAGATAGGCGCACGCTACCGCAACCCCCGCCAGCATGATCGCCGCATTCCCCGTCCGCCGCGCTAAAATCAACGCGGCCAGCACGAAACAGGTGAAGAACACCTCCGACAGCATCATGCTGCCGAACAACGCCATATAAGGACTCAGCCCCAGGGCAGCCGTCAGCAGCAGCGCGCGTGGCTCGGAAAACCCATATTGCCGGTACTGCCAGCAAGCGAGTACCAGGCAAATGGCAAGCCAGGGCCAAGTGAAGAGGGTGGCCGTCGCCACATTCTCCGGAAAATGGGGATTCAGATGCCACACAAGCGCCAGATATGCCGGGAAGAGCGGAGGATACTTCGTCTGATAGGGATTCTCGGGCAGACTGCCGATGCGGTACCCAGACCCTTGCGCGATCCCCTGCGCCGATACAAACATCAAGGCGTCATCGTGCAAGCGCCCGAAGTCCGGCATGTCGCGGTTTCGCCACGCAAATTGCGCCGATGGAACCAGCAACAAAAGGAAAGCAATCAGAAGCCCCACGCGGCGCGGCATTCCATAGAGGTATCGACGGCGCAGCGACGAAAGGTTAGTACTGGCTGCTCCGCGCGTGCGTTTGCCCTCCTTTAACCAGGAGGGTACTGGGACTAAGGCCGCGCAACTCCTCTACAAGAAGAATTTCTGAGTTGTTTTCTTAGTCAACCTTAGGCCTAAAGCCTGATTCTTTGAAGCGCGGTCCGATGATAAGTTTGATTCAGCGATAAACACCTGTCGCGATCAGTTAGGGAGAGGAATTAGGAGATTACATGAAAAACTTTCTTTTGAAATTGAAGGCGATCAAGGACACCCGCGGTCAGGACCTTATTGAATACGCTCTGATGGCCGGCTTCGTTGCCGTCGCCGCTGGCGCCGTTATGCCGGGCGTAGCCTCCAGTATCAGCACGATCTTCTCGAAGGTTGGCTCGGTGATGGCGGTAGCGTCTACCCAGGGTAGCTAATATCAACCGTTTACCGGATGGAGGGGCGGGCCGGCATAGGCTATACCGCTCCTCTATTCGCTTTTCTGCCCACTCCTTCCCGCTTTAACGAACCCGGTACAAAACCCCGCCCGCTTCCTCGTGCAGGAATTCAAGTCCTGGATCTGCCGCCGCTATTTGCAAAACTTCCGGATTGCGCCGCAGCCCGACTTTGGGTAGCAGAACATAATCCAGGTGCTCCTCGCGGGCGTAGCGATCGATCCCACGGAAGCGCGCCGCCTCCCCAGCGTCGCCGCCGCTCGCCTCGAACTGGCGCGGAGGCACCACATAGCTCACGCTATGGC
>JALYJH010000414.1 GCA_030775415.1 Acidobacteriota bacterium
GGCGTACAGCTCGTCGAGATTCAGATCCACCATGACGGATCGCGCCTTGCCGCCAAACGGGTAGGAGACCGATGCGCCTTGCACGGTGCCAAGGGGAGTGCGGATGAAGTTGTTGCCTAAATCAAAAATTTCCTGTTCGCGCAGAGTTTTACTGGAGAGCCCTAGCTGGAGAATGGGGACGCTGGCGGCATCGTACTTCAGAACGTTGCCGGGGAGCATGCCGGGGGGCATATTGCGGATGGCGCTGGCCATTTGCGCGGTGACTTGAGCCACGGCCATATCCACCTGAACATTCGGGTGGAAGTAAATCCGGACGACGGCTACGCCGTTATAGGATTGGGATTCGATGTGTTCAATGTCGTTGACGTTGGAGGTGAGGCCGCGCTCGAAGTTGGTGACGACGCGCTTCTCCATTTCATCGGATGAGAGCCCGCTGTACTGCCAAATTACGCTGACGATGGGGATATCGATATAGGGGAAAATATCCACCGGCATGGTGACAATGGCGGCCGCGCCGAGGAAGGCGATGAGAACGGCCATAACGACGAAGGTATAGGGGCGGCGGAGGGCTAACCGGACTATCCACATAATGTCTATTCCGCGCGGCGAAGAAAACGTCTACTGCTACATCTATTATCATGCGGGCACTGATTTTGTGGCTGTCCCGTTTGGCAGGGTACCCAGGCCTTAGCGCCATTTGGCACAGCGGGAATTTTAGCGACCCTGCGCTATCATAGAATCCGTGGAAGCGGCCGCGGCTCTTGAACTCGCCACCCAGCAATTAAGGCGGGTCCGCGAAGAGATCGGGAAAGTGATCGTCGGCCAGCGGGAGGTGGTGGATGGGGTTCTCATCTGCCTGCTGGCGGGGGGGCACGTCCTGCTGGAGGGCGTACCGGGGCTGGGGAAAACGACATTGCTGCGCACGCTGGCAAGGGTGCTGCATCTGAAGTATTCGCGCATACAGTTCACTCCGGATCTGATGCCGGGCGATATTGTCGGCAGCATGATCATCGATACGGAAAGTGGCGCCAAGGCGCTGCGTTTTCAGCCGGGGCCTATTTTTGCGCACCTGGTGCTGGCGGATGAGATCAATCGCGCCACTCCGAAGACGCAATCCGCGCTGCTGGAGGCAATGCAGGAGCATACGGTCACCAGCGGGACTACGACGCATGAGCTGGAGCCGCCGTTTCTGGTGATGGCCACGCAAAACCCGATCGAGATGGAAGGCACGTATCCCTTGCCGGAGGCGCAGCTCGACCGCTTTTTGATGAAGATTCTAGTGCGCTATCCTTCACGCGAAGATTTGAGCACGATTGTCACGCGGACTACGCAAAAAGAAGAAGCTCATCTGCGGACGATTTTGAATCGCGAAGAAATTCTGGAGCTGCGGCGGGTCTGCCGCGGCGTGCTGGTGGCGCCGCATGTGCAGAGTTGCGCGATCGACCTGGTGATGGCGACGCAGCCGGACTCAAGTGAATCGCACGAGCTGGCTAAAAAGTTTATCCGCTTCGGCAGCTCGCCGCGCGGGGGGCAGGCTTTGGTCGAGTGCGGGCAAGTGCTGGCGCTGATGCGGGGACGCCTGCATTTATCCATTGAAGATGTGCAGACGGTGGCGGCGGCGGTGCTGCGGCATCGCATCATTTTAAATTTTGACGCGCATGCCGACGGGCAGACGCCGGAGACGATCCTCGCGAAAATCATCCCCAGCGTGGTGGCGGCGCAGGCGGGCGCCAAGGTCTAGCGAGGTGGCTGAAAACGGGCCGCTGATCGACACTCCGCTGCTCGAAAAACTGGAGAGGCTTGCGATCCAGTGGCAGAAATCCTTGCCTGGGGCGGTGGGCGGGCACAATACTTCGCGGTCCGCGGGCGCAGGGCAGGAATTTCTAGATCACCGGCAGTTTCACCACGGGGACGATCTGCGCGCGGTGAACTGGCGCGCCTATCTGCGGCTGGAAAAAATGTTCCTCAAGATGTTCCAGCTGGAGCCGCGCATTCCGGTGCGGGTGCTGGTGGACGTCAGCCGGTCAATGTTGACGGGCGGGGCCAGCGAGGGCGCGCTCTCTAAGTTCGATTATGCGCGCAAGCTGGCGGCGGCCATGTGTTATGTGGCGCTGCTGCGGCTGGATTCCATCTGCCTGCAGCCGTTCGCTCAAAAACTAGGCGATCCGCTGCGCCTGGGAGGAGGGCGGCAGCGGTTTCAGCCAGTGGCCAATTATTTACAAGCCCTGAAGCCGGGCGGGGCCACCAAGTTCTTCGATATCGCGCGCGATTTTATTTCGCGTTATCCGCAGCGCGGGTTGGCAATCGTGATCTCGGATTTTCTGGATGAGGCGGGATGCGAAAAGCCGCTGCAATATCTGACGGATTTTGGGCACGAGTTGATTCTGGTCCAGGTATGGGCGGATGAGGATCGCGAGCCGCCGTGGGACGGGGAACTGGATCTGGAGGATGCGGAATCAGGCGCGCGAGTAGAACTGGCGTTCGATGACGCGGCGCGGGCCCAGTATGTGGCGGCGTTCGATGAATTTGCGTTGCAGCTACGCCGTGTGGCGCTGCGTAACGGCGGGCGGTATGTTGGGTTATCGACGACGGTTCCGATCGAAGAAGCGATATTTGGACCTATGGTGCGGGCTGGGGCGGTGCAGTAGGGATGAATTTTTTGAACCTCAGTTTCGGGGAACTACTGGGGCTGGCGGGGATCGTCTCGGCTGGGATCGTCGCCCTGTATCTGCTGGATCGCACCAAGCGGCGGCAGGTGGTGGCGACGCTGCGTTTTTGGACGGCAGGCAAGCTGCCGGAGGAACGGAAGCATAAGCGGCGGGTGCATCAGCCGTGGAGTCTGCTGCTTCAGGTCGCGAGTATGATTTTGCTGCTGCTAGCGATGGCGGGTCCGCAGTTCGGGGACTTGGGAACGTCGCGCGATCACGTGCTGTTGCTGGATACTTCGGCGTGGATGGGGGCGCGGGCGCGGCAGGGGATTTTGCTGGATCAAGCTAAGAACGCGGCGTTGGCTTATGTTGATTCGCTGCCGCTAGCGGACCGGGTGATGCTCGTGCGGGCGGATGCGCTGGTTACGCCGGTGACGCAGTTCGAATCCAACAAAGGCGCGGTAACGGAGGCGATCCGGCGATCGCGGCCAAGTACGTCGGCGTTGAATCTGGAGCAGGCGCTGGAGTTCGCTCAGCAGGCGCAGAAGTTGCAAGCGCAGAAGGCGGGCGAGATTGTGTTGGTGGGGGCGGCGCGGATTCCCAAGCCGGAAAATGAAATCGCCGTGCCGGCGAATTTGCGCGTAATTTCAATTCCGTCGAACGGGGAGAATGTCGGGCTGCGCAAGTTGGGGGTGCGGAGGGCGGCTACGGG
>JALYJH010000415.1 GCA_030775415.1 Acidobacteriota bacterium
AGTTCGTGGATCAGGTGGAGAATCTGGCCCGCGAGCGGGCCAAAAAATTGTTTCACGCGGAATATGCGAATGTGCAGGCGCATTCGGGGTCGCAGGCGAACCAGGCGGCTTATGCCAGCGTGCTGAATCCCGGCGATACGATCTTGGGCATGAACCTGGCGCATGGCGGGCATTTGACGCATGGGCATCCCCTCAACTTTTCGGGGAAGCTGTACAAAATTGTGCCCTACGGAGTGAAGAAGGAAAGCGAGCAGATCGATTACGAGGAATTGGAGCGTCTGGCGATGGAGCACCGCCCCAAGCTCATCGTGGCGGGCGGCAGCGCTTACGCAAGGATCATCGACTTCAAGCGCTTTCGGGAGATTGCGGATGCGTCGGGAGCGCTGTTCATGACCGACATGGCGCACTTCTCGGGGTTGGTGGCGGCGGGGCTGCATCCTAATCCTTGCGAGTGGGCGGACATTGTGACTTCGACGACGCATAAGACGCTGCGCGGCCCGCGGAGCGGGATGATTCTGGCCAAAGAGAAATTCGGGGCGGCGATCGATAAGGCGGTGTTTCCGGGGGCGCAGGGCGGTCCGCTGATGCACATCGTAGCGGCCAAGGCAATCTGCTACAAGGAGGCGATGACGCCGGAGTTCGTGGCCTACAGCAAACGGGTAGTGGCGAACGCGAGGACGCTGGCGAGCGAGTTGAGCGCGGCAGGATTCCGCGTCGTTTCCGGAGGCACGGACACGCACCTGCTGCTGGTGGACGTATTCGCGAAGGGAGTGCGCGGCAAAGAAGCCGAAGCGGCGCTCGACCGCGCGTATATTACGGCCAATAAGAATGCGATACCGTTTGACGTGAATCCTCCGCTGAATCCCAGCGGCATGCGGTTCGGGAGCCCGGCGGTTACGACGCGCGGGTTTGGCGAAGCGGAGATGCGGGAAGTGGCGGCGCTGATCATACGCGTGCTGGAAAATGCAGGCGATGAAAACGTTTTGACGGAAGTGCGGCGGCGGGTAGCGGTGCTTACCGGAAAATTTCCGCTGTACGCCTGGAAGTTGACGGCGGCCACGGCGCGCTGAACGATGCCGCTGCATATCGTCATCGACGCGCGGCGGGCTCGCGATTTTGGTATCGGCACTTATATTCGCAACATCACGCGCGCTCTTTCGGCGCTCGATACAGAGAACCAGTACACGCTGGTGGCGCATCCCAGCGACGCCGGCGAATTGACGGGCTTGGGGCCCAACTTCCGGATCGCACCTTTCCCGCTGAGCGATCGCGGCCTCAAGCACAATTTTTATTTCCCGCGATTTCTGAAGTCCTTAAATGGATCTTTGTATCATATTCCGCTGAATTCAGTGGCGTGGTGGATGCCGCGTCCCTACGTCGTCACGATTCACGATATGAGCTCTCTGCTGTTTCCGCAGCGGCGCGACTTTCGCTACAAGGTGCATCAGGAGCGCTACCGGCGGGGCGTGATCCGGGCGGCGCGTGTCATCACGGTTTCGCACGCGACGCGGCGCGATCTGGAAGGCGTTCTGCGTATATCGGATGAACGGCTGACCACGATTTACAGCGCCCCGGATCCAGCGTTCACCACGGTACGCGACGATCCGGCGCAGCAGCGGCAGATTCTGGACCGCTACTCCATCAATTATCCGTACATCCTCTACGCCGGCACGGTGCGCGTGCATAAAAATGTTCCGCGGCTGGTGGAGGCGTTCGCGGTGCTGCGCCACAAACTGGAAAATCATCCGCTTTATCGCGACCTTCGATTGGTGATTATCGGCGACGAACTGTCGAGGAACCCAGCGGTGCGGCGGGCGGTGGCGCACTCACGCATTGAATCGGCGGTGCGTTTTCTGGGCTTTGTTCCGATCGAGACGCTGCGGGTTTTCTACTGCGCGGCGGAAGCCTTCGCGTTCCCGACGCTCTATGAGGGCTTCGGACTGGCGCCTCTGGAGGCAATGGCATGTGGGACGCCGGTGGTGGCTTCCGATCTGCCGTCGTTGGTGGAAGCGGTGGGCGAGGCGGCGGAGCTGGTGGGTCCTGATAATGTCTTCGACATTGAGCGTGGATTGCGGGAAGTTCTGCTCAACGATACGCGTCGCGCGTGGTTGAAGGAGGCGGGGCTGGCGCAGGCCCGGCGTTTCCATTGGGAGTCTACTGCGCAACAAGTCCTTGCCATTTATCGAGAAGTCGCGGCAGAAAACATACCTATTTAGTACGATTTCGGCAAATAAGATTTGACTTAATAAAGGACTGGACGTAGTATACCTATGCGGTCACTGTTCTAGTGACGCCACGTCCCAAGGACCACAAGCGAGAGGAAGTAATTAGCAATGGAATGGACACGCTCAGAAACACTGGCGCTCGCCATGCACAATTGCACGCAATGCCACGGGTGTGGATTGCGGCTTAGAAATACCGGTGGATGGACGCCCTGCAACTGCGTCCTGCGCGCTATGTTTCGCATCTGCTATGACCGTTTCATGCGTTGCACGGAAGAGGAGCGTCATGTGAGCCACATCTCCGTGGAGCCGCCCACGGGGAGTCATCGACCCATGTCATTCGGGCGAAAACACGAAGAATATATAGCGGATTTTTGTTTAGTATCGCGGCGCTCTCTGAGCGACGCGGAACATCAATTATTTCGTTACCACTTTCTTCTGGGAGCCGAATGGAGTTTGTGCGCGCGCAAGCTGAACATGAGCCGGGGGAATTTCTTTCACGCGGTTTACCGCATCGAGCAGAAGCTGGGCCGCGTGTTCCGGGAACTGCAGCCATATCCGTTGTTTCCGCTGGACGATTACTTCAGCGGCCCGTCGCGTTTTGTGGCGGGAGGGGTGAAGGTGGCGGAGCGCCGCGAGATTCCAGTGCGGCCGGCACACCTGCGATTTCCGCAACCAACGCGGCGCGCGGCGTAACTTAACGCACGCCGGACTGGCGCCGTTCCGCGAAAAACCTTTGCATTCGTTCGGCGCACTCCGCTCCTAATACGCCTTCCTCTATGAGCAGGCGGTGATTCAACACTTCGGCGTCGGCCAGGCGAAACTTGCTGCGCACGCCGCCGAAGCGCAGGTCGCGCGCGCCGAATACCAGCCGTTCGACGCGGGCGGCGACCAGCGCTCCGGCGCACATGACGCAGGGCTCGAGCGTGGTGTAAAGCGTGGCGCGCTCCAGGCGGTAATTGCCAGTGAAGGCGCAGGCCTGGCGGAGAGCCAGGATCTCGGCGTGGGCGGTGGGGTCACTTCGTTCAATGGCAGCGTTGCGGCCGTGGCCGATGACTTGGCCATCCAAAACCAGCACGGCGCCAACGGGCACTTCACCGGCGGCTTCCGCTTCCCGGGCTAGGCTCAGTGCCATCT
>JALYJH010000416.1 GCA_030775415.1 Acidobacteriota bacterium
GTGGAACAGCCTGCCGTGCCGGCGTTTCCACCGGTGACCGCCAAACCGGCGCCAGGCGTTTTCCTCGCCGAAAAGGCGGATGTCACGCAGACGTTTTTCGCCCTGGGCGAGCTCAGCGGCACCTTGCGCGATCCCGATTATCCAGCTCTCGAAGTAGCCGTGAATATTCTGGGCAGCGGATTTACCAGCCGCCTCATGTCGCAAATCCGCACCAAACTGGGCCTGGTATACTCAATCGGCGCGGGTTGGGGCGCCAACTACGATCATCCCGGCACGTTCCGCATCGTGGGCAGCACGAAATCGATCAGCACCACGGAGGCAATTATGGCCTCGCGCGCGGAAGTAGAAAAGATGCGCGTGGCCGAAGTGGGCGAGCAGGAACTGAAGACTGCCAAAGACGCCGTGCTGAACAGTTTCGTGTTCTTCTTCGACAGTCCATCCAAAACTCTGAACCGGGTAATGATGTATGAATACTACGGCTACCCCAAAGATTTTCTGTTCGAGTACCAGAAGAAGGTCACTGCCGTCACCCGCGCCGACGTCCTGCGCGTGATGCGGGAGCACATCAACCCCGCGAATCTCAGCATCGTCGCGGTGGGGAATCCCAAGGACTTCGGCAAGCCGCTCAGCGATGCCGGTGCAGTGCAACAGATCGACCTGAGCATTCCCCCGGTACCGGCCAAGTAAATGTTAAAACGTGCTCTCATGTTTTTTTGTTTGGCCGCGCTCGCAACAGCCCAAACTCCTACGGCGGCGAAAGGGAAGCAAGTAGTCGCCGACGCGATTGCCGCGCTGGGCGGCGGCAAGTTCCTCGAAATGCAGGATCGCGTCGAAAACGGGCGTGCTTATTCTTTCTATCGCGACAATCTTTCGGGCTTGTCCATCGCGAAAATCTATACGCGCTATATCACGGTCGATCCCACCAAATCCGCTCACGAATTGGGAGTGCGCGAACGGCAGGCTTTCGGCAAGAACGAAGATTGGGCGGTGGTTCTGCGCGAGGATGCGGCAGCGACTATAACCTATCGCGGGCCGAAGGAACTTCCCATGGAAGATTTCGAGCGTTACCGCGAGACCACGTTGCACAATATTTTTTACATTCTGCGGCAGCGCCTGCACGAACCCGGCCTGGAGTTTGAATCGCGCGGCTCCGATGTCGTCGACCGGGTGCCCGTCGAAATCGTAGACGTGATCGACGCCCAGAACTTCGTGGTGACGGTGTATTTCCACCAGATCACGAAGTTACCCGTGAAGCAATCCTTCTCGCGCCTGGACCCCAAAACTAAAGACCGCGACGAGGAAGTCACCCGCTTTGACCGGTACCGTGATAATAACGGCATTCAATGGCCGCAGCAGATCACGCGCGAGCGCAACGGCGAGAAGATTTATCAAATATTCGCGGAGACCGTCAGTTTCAACCAGGGTCTGGCCGACGACCTGTTTTCGATCTCTTCAACGCTTACGACGCCGCGGAAAAAGTAAGCGGGGGATGGAGCAGCGCGCGCACCTGCTCGAGAACCTGCTTTTCCGTGTAGGACGGCGTCAGGCGCAATACTTGTAGCGCGCTGCGCTCGGCACTCCCGCCAATCACCAGGTCGACTTCGTGCAGGTCAAGTAAAGTGTCCGCCTGCGCATCGTCTTCAGCCTCCAGCAAATGAAAGCCGCCGGCTTCGAATACATTGTGCAGGCGCGCGCGGATGCGCTCGCGGGGCTCGATCAATAATACGGTAAAGGGCGCGCCCGTCGCCGCTTCGGGCTCGGTCCATTGCAGAAAAAAGGCCTCCAACCGGCTGCCGTCCGCCGTCAGATAGCACGCCAATGACAGGTCCACGCTTTCGAAATCCGTCAGGACTCCCGAAGGCGTCACCCACAGCGAGATATGATCGCCCGCGGCCCAGGTTTCGATGCTCAAGCGCCCCCCGCCCGCCAAGGATCTTGCGGCGTGCAGCACCAGCTTCGTGATCAGCTCCTCGGTGTGCGCCAAGTCCGCGAAAATATTTCCCACCTCATCGCCGCAACGAATGCTCACGGATATCCGTCCCCCGGCGATGGTCTTGATGAATTTGGACATCCGCCGCAGAACGCTGTTAAGGTTTAAAACCTCCAGATCAGCCGGCGGGCGAGCTCCCAAATCCGTCAAGCGCCGCGTGATTTTCTCCGCGGCGAAAGCGGCCTTCTGGATCTCCTCCATAGCGCTGTGCGCGGGCGTGTAATCCGCGAACTGCCGCAGCAGTTGGCCGGAATATTTGCGGATGACGGCCACCAAATCCGCAAAATCGTCCGCCACCCCAGCCGCCAGCCGCGCCGCCGTGTCAGCCTTTTCGAGCTGCCGCAGGCGCTGCTCTTCGCGCCGCCGCGCCGTCACATCGCGCAACGTCAGCAGTCCGCCAATCACCGCCCCAGAAGCTTTGAGCGGCGTGGCGTAGCCCTCCACCCACTGTTCGGCCACTTGCGTGTGGATCGCCACCGGCGCATCCCGCAATATAGCCAGTGGCAGGGGATCCTCCCCAAGAATTTGCGAAACTTCGGTAGCGCCGGGCGTAACCAACACCTCCGCCGCCGGATTCAGGAAACGGATCTGGCCCTGCGCGTCGGTGACGATCACCGCATCCGCTGCCGATGCCAGCGTGGCGCGCATCCAGGCTTCGCTTTCCTCCAGGCGAGTTTCCATCTGGTGCTTGTGCATAGCGATTTCAATGCTAGGCTGGAGCACCGCATGCGCCAGCGGTTTCAGGATGTAGCCGAAGGGCGCGGCGAGCTTGGCGCGTTCTAGCGTCGAAGGATCCGCCTGCGCCGTCAAGAATACCACGGGCAGCCGGTACCGTTCACGAATCTTGCTCGCGGCTTCGATTCCATCCACCGGCCCGTCCAGGCGGATGTCCATCAGCACCACCTGCGCCTTCGGCGCCTGCTCGATCGCCGCCGCGGCCGTCGTCACCGTGCCCACGACGGTATGACCCAGGCCTTCCAGATGCGCCGCGATTTCCATGGCGATCAAGCCTTCATCTTCCGCAATTAAGACCTTATAAGTATTCATGCGCAATTTCCCGATAACTTCTAAGAAATTGTGCTAGGAATGCGTAAATTTTCTCAGATTATTCCGCAGGAGCCAACGTAGCTTGGGAACGTCCGCAGTCAAGATTCAGCCCTCTCGCGACTTCTCCGCCGTCCCCGGGAGCATTGGAGCGGATCTGCTAGCATAGGAAGTTGTCAGGCTCCGGGCTTCGTGCAACGGGCGGCTGCAAACCCCGCCAGGTCCGGAAGGAAGCAACGGTAGCGGTTAAACCCGTGTGCCGCGGATCACCCGGGGTCTGGCATATCCGCAACCGCTT
>JALYJH010000417.1 GCA_030775415.1 Acidobacteriota bacterium
TCTTCATGCCGAACCCGTTGTTACGCACGTGCCGGAAGGCCTTGAACGGCGCTAGCTTACCGTCTATGGGCTGATTCCAGACTGTCTGCGAAGACTGCGGATTGATGAGGCGCTCGCGCACCTGGCTGTGGGTCGCCCGAGTCTTGACGCGCTCGAGCGTTTCTTCGGCCACCTCAGGGGCGACGTCCAGCTTCACGTACTTGAGTTTTGAAGCCGAACCGGTTCCATGCACCTGTTGTTCATCCGCGAGGATCTGGACATCGGCCGGCGACATAAAGCGCCAACGCTTGCCGGATGGGTACTGCACCTCAACGGTAGCGCCGTGATCCGATGATGGCGCCGGGCTAAGTTGCTGAAACAGCTTTTCGAGATATGGGGTTAGGCGGATAGCGGGTATTAGCATTCAAGCGAATAGAAACACTTGGGGATTTAGTGGGCCTTGCAGGCCAGAGGCTACGAGCTCGCCTTGAATCGCCGCTGGTACGACGCGCCGGGATTGGCACCGGCAGGGGTTGTGTGATTTGATTGGCAATATACCACATGTACGGTATAATGCGCAAGCAAAAAATGCAGACACATTCCAGCAGGCCTTCACTCCCACTCACCCCCACTGATAGAAGTGCCGAAAATAGTTGAAAATAACTATTGACACTAACCAGCATGTTGCTTTAATATGGGAACTGTAAGACGGACCTGACAACGGCTGGAACCGCTGGCAGGCCCTAGCAAGGGAATCTGGAGGATTCACAATGCTTACCTCAAATACTAACCCGCAATGGACCGAACTGCTACAGAAAGCCGTTACGGAGCCCGGTGTAATCTCTGAAGCTTACCGGCGCTTCCATAACTACTCGCTGGGCAATCAACTGCTAGCGATGTTCCAATGCGCCGCGCGCGAGCTGCAGCCTGGCCCGCTCGGAACCTTCATGCACTGGAAAGAACTCGGGCGCAATGTGAAGAAAGGCGCGAAGGCGATCCAGCTTTGCATGCCCGTTACCGGCAAGCGCACCGCGGAAGTGAAAGACGAAACCACGGGCGAGACGGCCGCGAAAGAGATCGGATACACGCGGTTTGTTTACAAAAACAATTGGTTTGTACTCTCGCAGACTGAAGGCGCCGACTATGTGCCGGCTGATTTGCCGGAGTGGAAAGAGGCCGCCGCGCTCGAGGCGCTAGAAATCACGCGGATTGAATTCGACATGCTTTCCGGAAACTGCCAGGGATACGCCAAGGAACGGAGCGTGGCCGTGTCTCCAGTCGCCGCCATGCCCTTCAAGACATTGTTTCATGAACTCGGCCACGTGGTTTTAGGCCACACCACCGAAATGCAGATGTCTGACAGCGACGAACACACGCCGCGCGACATTCGCGAGCTCGAAGCCGAATGCGTGGCTATGCTGTGCTGCGCTTCCCTCGGGCTGCCAGGCGTCGAACTCTCGCGCGGATACATTCAGAACTGGTACAAGGGAAACGAAGTGCCGGAACGTTCGGCGCAAAAGATTTTCAGCGCGGCTGACAAGATCCTGAAGGCCGGGAAGGGGGTCAACTAACATGGCCGCCCTAATCGAAGGTTGCCAGCCGTTCAAAGTTCGCGCGAGCTGCGGGCACATCGTCATCCGCAAGATGCGCGAGGCTACCGCGGGCGTCCCGTACACGCCTGATACGATCCTAGACGCTCCCAGCGGTCGCGCATGCCCCGCGTGCGAAGAAAGGGCGGCCCAATGAGAACCCGACGTTCCCCGCGCAACCAAGAACTACTTTGGCGGATCCTCGGCGGTTCGGCTAAGCCACGCCGCGACCGCTCGCGATTCTTGCGGCAGGTGGCTCGTACCATCGGCCGCGAACAGATTCTAACCTGCGGGCATTCGCGCGAGCTTCCGCCGATGTGGGCAGGGCGTCCACCGGCGCAACGATACTGCCCGGAATGCGAGGCGCAATCATGAAAGCACCGAAGGATTACCCGTCGCTCTTCGGCTACATCTCGCCCGCTACTGGCGACGTCAGCAGCCACCCGCCCTTGTGCGCGTGCGGATCGTGCGCGATGCCGGTCGAGCGGTTCACGCTCACCGACGAAGATACTTTTAAGGCGTGCTTGTCGCGCCTGGAATCGGAGGGAATTGCGAATGCCTGAATGCCCGCACTGTCGCCACCCACTCACGGAAGTCGAAATTAAAACCGCCTGGGCGAGCCTCACGCAGTCCAAGCGCATCACGAAGACGGGCGGACGCAACGGAGGGCGCCCGCCCGAAAAGGACCGCTGCCCATGTGGGCTCTATTCGGTTAAGACGGCCGAAGCACGCCGGCACAAGTGCGAGGCGGTTGCTGCCAGAAAAGACAAAAGGGAGGATAATGATGAGCGCAAAAGAACTACTCGATAAATTACGCATTTTCATAAAAGAATGCGGGGACGGACCTGTGCTAATTGGAGGTGTGGAGAACTTTCACGCCGCCTACAGCGTCACCCACGTCGAAGATTGTGATGAGAATGGTGTATTCCTTGGGCGGCAGGTCTTCGTGATCCATCCAGATGTCCCGCTAGTGGAATACGTAGAGACGCCCCGCCTAGTCCAATAATTATGACAGCCGCGATCTACGCCCGCGTATCCACCGCTGACCAGAGTTGTGCAATCCAACTCGCCGAACTCCGATCCTATGCCGCTCGGTTCGATATGACTTGCTACAAAGAATATATCGATCACGGGATATCCGGCGCCAAGGCTTCGCGCCCACAGCTCGACCGGATGATGCAAGACGCCCGCGCCAAGAGATTCGACGTGGTGTTGGTTTCCAAGCTCGATCGCCTGGGCCGTTCCGTGCTCCACCTCGCGCAGCTCATGGACACATTCAATGGGCTCAAGATTAAAGTTACGGCCTGCGGGCAGGGCTTAGAATTCGACCCCCAAAACCCTATTTCCCGCATGCTGTTCACAATGCTTTCAGCCGTCGCGGAGTTCGAGCGCTCATTGATCCTCGAAAGATCCAGCGCGGGAATCGCTGCCGCGCGCGCCAAGGGCGTTCGGTTCGGTCCACCCATGAAAGTCTTCGACCGGGAGCTAGCGGCGCGTCTGCGGGCGGAGGGCAAGAGCTGGAGCGCAATCTCAGCAGCTACGGGAGTCGCCGTATCGACGCTGCGAGAGAATGTGCCGCGGGCGGCCGGGTAAACGCGGGGCACGCGCTACGCTGTCTTCTCTTCTGCTCTGACTAGCTTTGACTTAGGAAGAGACCTTGCTGGCGCTAATTCGACAGCCATTTCTTTTTTGGCCGCCGCAATGCTTTGCTGTATTCGGTTCGTAATTCCGGTCTGATAATCTAGCCGACGCTGGCCCATTTC
>JALYJH010000418.1 GCA_030775415.1 Acidobacteriota bacterium
TCACGGTAGCGTCTCTTCCTCGCGTTCCAGATCCACGCGCATCCGTCGCAGTACCGACTCTCCGAGTGGGCTCAAACCCCGCTCCTCGCCACGCTCCAGGGCATACCGTTCCCGCATCCAGCCGCCACCCGCCAACCGATCGTCGCCAGGTTTGCAGTAATGGCCCGTTGGCATTTTTTTACAGCTTCAGGATTGTATCCGCTGGAACCCCGCCACTTCCAACGTGGGACCCCTTTTCGGTTTTTAGGGGTTGCCCGGTTTCGATGTACCCTCCGGCGGATGGTCCGACCGCCAGCGCGTCCCACTGTTCGCGGGTGAACTCTACTGCTTCATCGAGGAAGCCTTGCGGTAAGTGGGTGTCGATTACCGCTTGTTCCTTTGTTGATTCCATGAGACTTACGCTTTATCTATTTGCCTTGCGGTAAGTAGTGAGTTAGCGTTGCGCTCCATCGCTCGGTCGTTGCAGTAACCGGCGCGCCATGGGCGGGAGATCGATCACCGGCGCGTTGTTAACGGCGTCGAGCTGCTCCTGCGTGGCAACGGGGAAGTTGAAGACGACAGACACGCCGGCATTGCGTTCGCCTGGTATTGCATCTTCGAACTGGCCGCCCATCTCCTTTGCGGCGAGCTCGATCGTTGCGCGGTACTCGCGTGAGAGCGCCGTGAATTCGGCGATGTCCGGTCCGGCTTCTGGCTGCCCGTCTATCACTGAAGGGTCGAGGCGCGTTTCAATGCGTGCCGCGTGCCTGCCGATCTTCCGCATACGCACATGCCGAAGAGCGAGTCCGGTCGAAACTGCCTCCTGCTCAACGCGATCCAGGTAGCGTTGCAGCAGAGCCCTGAACCGAGGATGCTTCCGCCAGTGCGTCACGGCCGATATCGTCACATCTGCCGCTTTGGCCGCTTCTGCGTTCGTGGCGCCGCTTGCGATTGCCGTTGCAGCCTTGACCCACTTGAAGCCCCGCGGTCGGAAATCGCGCATTTTAGCCAGCCCGGCAGGTTTCAAACTATTGATACCCGATGGGGAATTGGGCGATGGCTGTATGCTGTTGGATTCAGGCATATTACTAGGCAATCGCCTTGGACGCTGGTTTGCGCTCAGAATCGACTAGGCGCACGCACTTGGTACACCATCCGGCGGCACCGAGCTTCCTGGTTGGGGTTCCACACTTCAAACAGGGATCCCCGAGGCTGCTGGGTGGCCTGACTGCGAATAATTCGGGGTTGAGCGCGTACGTATTCGGGTAATGCAAGCGCTTCCTGCTGGTGATGTACTCGCGCTGGATGAGGCGAGACGTCGCGCGGATAGCTTGACGCTCCGAGCAGCCGAAGGTCCTCGCTATTTGCGAGTGACTGAGAATTGCTGGCTCATAGTACGCCTTGGCTGCGATCAGGCTCAAAACTCGGTATTCGAAGTGGGAAAGATCGGCTGCGACGATCACCTGCAGACCCATCCGCGCGAATGCTTTGCTCTTTGCCAATTATTCCGTCTTAAATCTGTATATAAGAACGGGTGACAAAAATGTC
Source organism: Acidobacteriota bacterium (assembly GCA_030775415.1). Lineage (GTDB taxonomy): Bacteria > Acidobacteriota > Terriglobia > Bryobacterales > Bryobacteraceae > Palsa-187. The sequence goes on from JALYJH010000418.1 coordinate 1,528, forward strand.
ACCCCTCAGGAGTGACATCCATGTCACCCTAAACGGGCGAGCGAAACAGCCTTGGCGCGGTCGATTTCACGCGCAAATTGCCGCGCTTGCTCTAGCGCTTCGCGGCGGATCGTAGCGCACTTCGGACACACGCCGGCCGTTCGGTGCTCCGTGCAGATCGGTTTAGGCGCTTGCCCTTTGATTATCAGAAACATTGCGATACTGGCGATCCATGATGGCCGAGCAGTCGGCGCATACCCGGATACTCACGTTTGGGTTCGCCGCGCGGTACTCAGTGGCGATTACAGCCGGTTTCTTGCAGCGCTGGCAGGTTTCAATGCGCTCCATTGGCCCGTTGCAACAATAACCGCCCCGTCTCAGTTAACGCATGGCCGTTGAGCACATGCACCACGCCGGGAGCTTGCCCATCGACCTCGCGCACCGTTTTAGACCAGCCTCGGTCGTTGCCGCTGGCGTGCGCCTTGGCCCCAAACTCTCGGATAGTCATCCCCGCTGGCATCCAAACTGCACTCTGTGAGCGATTCTGCCTCATTCGCCTTTTCTACAACTTTCTTGCGATTAGCTACAACTTGACTTCTCGGGAACAGCGGAGACGTAGCCGCAGCGCCCGAGCTAAAGTGTGCTTGCCGCAGAAACACCGGTCGCTTGTCAGCGGAGGCCGGCCGGAACCAGAACGGCTACCTCCCCACCCTCCAGTGCGCACCGTCTTGGTTGCGCGGGGTTCAAGCGCATGGATGTAATTGCCAGCGGGACGAAGTTGCATGATCTTAGATTTTTCGAAGGCGCGCGCCTCGCTGTCGGAGTCGAACCAGCCCAGGATCTCCACCTCAAATACTTCTCCAATTACGGCTTTCCATCGTTTCGTGCGCGATCGGATCTCGTAGGGCCGCTGAGACATGCCTTTTCCGACGTATACCACCACTCCATTCACCGAGTGGGCATAAACGCAGATCTTACCGATGCTGACGACCGCCATGTAAAATATCTTATCAGATATCTTGAATATAGTGCAAAATTAGTGTTGACAAAGCGATGGACTACCTACATAATCAAGTCATGGAAAGCACGGACACCACCCTACGCCTGACGGTAGTAAACGATCGCAATCCGCGCGAGATAATTGACGCCGCCCTAACCACTGACCATGCTGCCTCCAGCTATGGCCAGCCAGTCCTGATTGTGGACGGCGAGGCTTATGGCCCAGCCGACTGGACGCGCACGCTCGGGACGGACGGGGTAATCCCCACGGCTGCGCAACAGGCCATGGTTGATCGTTGGAACGCAGCCTGTTTGCGCCTGGATTGGATGGCATAGCAATGGAAAATATCATCACGATCAAAAAAGAACAGGACGGCGGCATCTCTTGCCTCAACAAGAATGGCGCGATGGTCGCCTGGATCACGCCGAAGGGAGTGGGCCCGGTATTTGATCCACTGGCCGACACGGAGGAAGTGTTTGGCCTCGTCCCCGCCGTTGACTACCCTGCGCTGTTTGCCGAGCTTGGTCTGGACGCGTTCACGATCCAATCCATCGCCAATGCGCGGGTGCCAGATGCGGAATACTAAACCCGCCCACGGCGGTCGTCGCCCCGGCGCAGGCCGGCCACCGCTCACCGCCAAGCGCTGCGCGTGTGGCCAGCACACGTTGGCGCGCGCTGTACGACTGCGGCTCAAATGCCGCATTCTCCGCTAAACTTTTCACTGGTATTCGCGGCGCATCTTCATGCCGAACCCGTTGTTACGCACGTGCCGGAAGGCCTTGAACGGCGCTAGCTTACCGTCTATGGGCTGATTCCAGACTGT
>JALYJH010000419.1 GCA_030775415.1 Acidobacteriota bacterium
AAATGTTCGGCGTACCGGTCTACGCCACGATACCGAGCGATGCCCCGGAGCTGCATCAAGCCTGTGTCCAAAAAAGGCTACCGGAGCCCAATAGCGCGCTGCGCAAGGCCGTCGCGGGCCTGGCGCGCAAGATCAGCGGGCTTCCCGAGCCGCGCAAGAGCACCCTGGTATCGCTGGTGTCGTTTGCGGAGCGCTTCCGCAAATCACCGGAAAGCGCGGCAGTTTCGCAGGGCCACTAACCCATCAGCAACCGATCACTAACCATCGATCACTCACCACCATGGATAAAGGCATATTGATTCTTCTAGTGGATGAAAGCACGGCGGGGGTCGACTCCATCCGCCGCGTCCTGGCTGACCAGGCCCCGCGCTTCCGCCTGCAGCGCGTCAATGACGTGCCCACCGCGCTCGCGCGCGTGCTGGGCGGCGGCGTGGACATCTTGATGCTGAATCTTCCCGCGGCCGCGAGCCCCCATGGCGAGCGCCTGCTTCCCCTGCGCCAACTGCGTGACCAGTTGCGTGAGGGGGCCCAAGGTCTGCCGATCGTGGTTTTGTGCGGGGCCGCCGACAAGGCGCTCGGGGAAGCGGCGCTACGCGAGGGAGCCACGGATTACCTGGTCCGCGAGGCGTACGGGATCGATCTGCTGCGGGTGTTGCGCTCGGTGTCCGCGAAAAATGGCAGCGTGGCCGCGACGAGGCGTGATGCCCCCAGCAGCGGCAGAGGCGGCAGGACGCTCGCGTTCATGGGCTCCAAAGGCGGCGCCGGAACCACCACGGTCGCGCTTAATGTGGCCGCCGCCCTGGCCGAGAATCAGCGTGTGATTCTGGCGGACTTCCATCCCGACGGCGGAACCTTGGCGCACTACTTCCAACCGCACCGCTCCGTGGCCGGGTTGGGCGAACTGCTGCATTCTGAGAGCACGCTCGAGAGCTGTCTATGGCACAGCAGGGCTGTTCCAGGACTGCAGGTGCTGTTCGGCCCGCGCAATCCGGAGGAACATCTGGAGCTGACCCCCGCGAACATCCAATTCGCGCTCGCGGCGCTGACGGAGGCGGCGGATTACGTGGTGGCCGATATTCCCACCTCGCTCTCGGACACCAGCCGCGCCCTGATTGAAGATGCCGCGCTGCTGTCGCTGGTGGTGGAGCGCGACTCGTTGGCGGTAGATTCGGCGCGGTTTCTGCTTCGCGCCGTCGACGCCTGGAAGGCTGGGCGGGTTTCCCTGGGAATGATTCTGGTAAACCGCGCCGCACTGGTCTCCCCCCTGCCGCTGGCCGAGATTGAGGCCCAACTCGCTCTCCCGCTTCTGGGCGTGATTCCGCCGGCCGCCGATCTGTGCGGGGCTGCCCAAAATGCTCATAGCCCGCTGCTGACGTTCGAACCGGATTGCCTCCCGGCCATCGCTCTGCGCGCCTTAAGCCAGTGCATCGCGCAACAGTTTCCGCTACCGCGATCGAGCGCCGCCAGCGGAGCATCCACCGCGCAACGTTCCGAACAAGGTATGTATCGCGCGGGAGCTCGCTAAAAAATGTCCGTGGACAGGGCCGGTCGAATCCTGATTGACATTCCGGAAGAGCTGCCGCGTGAACTCGTGGCGCAATTTCTCGAATCCTGCCGCGAAGATCTCCTGCATCTGCACGGCGCCTTGGCCGCCTGCGATTACGACCGTACGCGCCGCTTGGGCCATCAAATGAAAGGCAACGGCGCCCCCTATGGTTTCCCCGACCTTACGCTCCTCGGCAGGGCGATCGAGCAAGCGTCCGCCAGCGGGAGCGCGATCGAGCTGGCCAGCCAGATTCAGCTGCTAGAAGCCTATTTAGCGCTGGTCGACATTGCCTGACTCTCGACGTACTGACGCACCACGCTCACAAACGTCCGGGTGTCGATGGGCTTGGTGATATACCCGTCGCATCCCGCCGCGCGCGCAATCGCCTCATCGCCCTTGATCGCCGACGCCGTGAACGCCACGATCAGCATCGCGCGCAGCGATGAGTCCCGCCGCAGATGCCGCGTGAGTTCGAGCCCGTCCATCCCGGGAAGCTGAATGTCCATCAGGATTATGTCCGGCACCCGTTCCTCGAGAGCCAGTAACGCCTGTTCCGCGCTTTCCGCGGTTCCCACCTCGAAGCCGCTTTGCGTGAGCAGAAATCGCGTCAGCTTGAGGTTGGGCAAGCAATCGTCAACCAGGAGTATCGATTTATGGGGCATATGGAACCTACTCTTTTGTCATCGTCCTTTCCGGCGCACAATAGAGGGAATGCAGCGGAATATCGTACTGCGCGCGCTGGCCTGGCTGGGGAGCCACGAATCGGCCCTGCTTTTCGCGATCGGCGGACTCGCAGCCGGGGTCTGGCTCTTCGCCGCGCTAGCCGATGAAGTGATGGAAGGCGGCACGCAAAAATTCGACCGCGCCGTGCTGTTGGCCTTCCGCCACCCCGGCGATCTGACTCTCCTCGGCTCCCCCGCCGTACAGGACGGGGCCCGCGACATCACGGCCCTGGGAGGCGTCGCGGTCCTCACGCTTTTGACGCTGGGCGCCAGCCTCTTCCTTGCGCTCGACGGCAAGAAACACATGGCGCTGTTCGTCTGCGGTTCCATCGTGAGCGGCCTGCTGGCCAGTGCGGTGCTCAAGCGCTATTTCGACCGCCCCCGCCCGGACATCGTTCCCCACGCCGTCTACGTGTCCAGCTCCAGTTTCCCGAGCGGCCATTCCATGATGTCCGCCGTCACCTATTTAGTGCTGGGCGCCCTTCTCGCGCGTTCTCAAGAGCGCAAATTCGTGAAGGCGTATTTTCTGTTGGGAGCCGTTTTTCTCACGATCCTGATCGGCGTCAGCCGCGTTTATTTAGGCGTCCATTGGCCCACCGACGTCCTGGCCGGGTGGACGGCAGGAGCTGTCTGGGCTCTTTTCTGCTGGCTGCTGGCCCGCCGCTTGCAAGGCCGCCATGCTCTGGAGCGTGAGTCCGAACACACCGCGCCCACGGTTTAGCTGGCCTCGCCGCTATACTCAAGACAGAGGGACCCGCCACCATGGGCTCGCAAGCCAGCGGAGCCAGCTACGAAGCCGATATCCTGGCCCGCCTTTTCCAACCCGACACCAACGACCTCCGTCCTGAAGTCGCTGAATACATCCTGAGCCTCAGCTTCCGCCCGTCCGACGTGGAACGCATGAGCGCGCTCGCCGAGAAAGCCGCCGATGCGATTCTGACCGCCGACGAAGAGAGTGAGGTCGCAGGCTACCGCCACGTCGGCCATCTTCTGGCTTTGCTGCAATCCAAAGCCCGCCTGGCGCAGAAACGCTCCGGCGCGCAGTAGCCGTTGCCCCACT
>JALYJH010000420.1 GCA_030775415.1 Acidobacteriota bacterium
ATCATGGTGGGCTCGGAGGGCACGCTCGGCGTAGTGCTCGAAGCCAAGCTCAATCTGGTGCCCTTGCCCAAAGCCAAAGCCGTTATGGTGATCGGCTTTGCGGAACTCCTGGAATCGCTCTCGGCCGCGCCGGTGATTTTGCAGCACAAGCCCTCTGCCGTCGAGGTGATGGATAAGTCCATCCTCGATCACACGCGTCAAAACGCCGTGCTTGACCGCATTCGCAATACTTACGTCGCGGGCGATCCGGGCGCGACATTGTGCGTGGAAATGTACGCGGATCAAAAGGAAGATCTGCCGCCGCGCATGCAGGCTCTCGAAGCGGACTTGCGGGCGCGTAATCTCGGCTACCACTATCACACCGAAACGGATTTGGCCGGGCAAGCGCGCGTCTGGAGCTTGCGGGAAGCCGCGCTGGGCTTGTCCACCGCGATGAAAGACGACGCCAAGTCTATTTCGTTTGTCGAAGACACGGCGGTGTCGCCGGAAAAACTAAGCGCGTTCATCGGGCGCTTCCTGGAGCTAGTCCGCGGCCATCAGACCTCGGCCGGAGTCTACGCGCACGCGTCAGTGGGTTGTCTGCACGTGCGCCCGGTGATCAACATGAAAACCGACGACGGAGTGCGCCAGTTCGAAGCCATCGCCAACGACGTCGCCGATCTGGTTCTTGAATTCGGCGGGGCGCTCTCGGGCGAGCACGGCGATGGACTGGTACGCGGCCCCTTCATGCGCCAGATGTTCGGCGACACCCTCTATGAAGCGTTTCGCGAAGTGAAGCGCACCTTCGATCCGCACAACATTTTCAACCCCGGCAAGATTGTGAACGCGCCGCCGCTGACGTCGAATCTACGCTTCGGCGCAGGCTATCGGACGCCCAATCCCAAGACATGGTTCGACTATTCGGAATACGGCGGCATGGGCGGGGCTGTCGAAATGTGCAGCGGTGTCGGCGCGTGCCGCAAAAAGCTTTCGGGAACCATGTGCCCTTCGTACATGGCAACGCGCGAGGAAGCGGATTCGACGCGGGGCCGCGCGAACGTCTTGCGGCTCGCCATGAGCGGGCAAGTGGACGGCGAGCAGGGACTCGGTGATGACGGCGTCTACAAGGCGCTGGACCTCTGCCTCGAATGCCGCGCGTGTAAAGCGGAGTGCCCCGTGGGCGTCGACATGGCGCGCTACAAAAGCGAATTTCTCGCCGATTATTACTCGCGTCACGGCACGCCCTTGCAGGCGCGCGCTCTGGGGAATACCGCCAATCTGGCGAAACTGGGCAGCGCGTTTGCTCCGCTCTCCAACTGGGTAGCGGGAACCGGCTGGAACAAGAAGTTACTGGGCCTCGATCCGCGCCGCAAGCTTCCCGAATGGCGTCGCGATACTTTTGCGCAGTGGGCCGCGCGTAACCCAAAAAAGAACGGGACCCGCCGCATCACGCTGTTCAACGACACTTTCACCAATCATTACGACCCGGAAATCGGTATCGCCGCGGTAGAAATTTTGGAGCGCGGCGGCTGCACCGTCGATGTGATCCGGCCGGGCTGCTGCGGGCGTCCGCTCATTTCGAAAGGGCTGCTGGCCCAGGCCCGCGCGCAGACGGGCCAGTTGGTGGAAGCGCTCTACCCGCTCGCTCAGCGTGGCGAAAAGATTTTGTTTTGCGAGCCCAGTTGTCTTTCGGTGATCAAAGAGGACGCGGCGTCGCTCTTGCGCGGTGAGTTGCAGGAGAAGGCGCGCGCGGTCGCCAAGGCCGCGCTGCTGTGGGAAGAATACACGGCTACGCTCGACCTGCCGCTGCGCGCCGGCCCCAGCAAAATTTTGCTTCACGGACACTGTCATCAGAAGTCGATGGGATTGCTCGACGCCACGAAATCCTTGCTCGCCCGCATCCCCTCGGCCACCGTGGTGGATCTCGACGCCGGCTGCTGCGGCATGGCGGGATCGTTCGGGTATTCCAAAGATCATTACGACGTATCGGTTGCCATCGCCAATCGCAAATTGTTGCCGGCCGTGAAAGCCATGCAATCCGGTGACGCGCTCGTCGCCGTGGGAACATCGTGCCGCCATCAAGTGGCGGATCTTGCCGGGGCCGCCGCCGTCCATCCCGCGGTCCTGATCCGCAGCCTGCTTTCGTAGGAGAGTATGATCACCCGGCCTCCCAGTCCGTTAACGCAGGCCGCTGCGGAGCCCGATCCGTCCTCGCGCCAACGCCCCACGCATGTGCGCCATATCGTCCTTGGCTTGACGGTGGCGGCCTACATGATCACCTACATGGACCGCCAGATCCTCGCCGTGGCGCGGCCCGTCATTCGCGACGAACTAGGAATCTCGCTGGTGATGATGGGCTGGATCACCTTCAGCTTCCGCATTGCCTACGCGTTGTTCCAGATTCCCGGCGGTTGGCTGGGGGACCGCTTCGGCGCGCGGCGCGCCCTGACGTGGGTCGTCTCCTGGTGGAGCATCTTCACGATCCTGACGGGACGCGCGTGGAACGCGGCCTCGATGCTGGTGATCCAAGTTTTCTTTGGACTTGGCGAAGCCGGTGCCTTCCCCATCGCCACCCGCTCGCTAGCGCGTTGGATGCGGCCCACGGAACGCGGTTTCGCACAAGGTGTGACGCATGCCGGGTCGCGCTTGGGCGCTGCGCTCACGCCGCCGATTGTCGTGTGGATCATGGTCCGCTTCGGCTGGCGCGCCGCGTTTCTGGTTTTTGGATTAATGGGCGTGGTGTGGTCCGCCGTCTGGTATTTTTACTATCGTGATTCCCCCGAAGAACATCGTAGCGTCAATCCCGCCGAGTGCGAATTGATCGGCTCCGGGCGTAAACGCTCCACGGACATTCCCTGGCGTAAGATTCTCTCGCATGGCAATCTGTGGATTCTCGCGGTGATGTACTTCTGCTACAACTTCAATCTGAACGTGTATAACGATTGGTTCCCCACCTATCTGCACGATTCGCGCGGCATGACGCTGGCGAAGATGGGGCTGTACGCGAGTCTTCCGCTGTTCGCCGGCACGCTGGGCGATCTCTTGGGAGGTTCGTTCTCTGATCGCGTGCTACGGCGCACCAATAACGTAAACCTGGCGCGGCGCTGGGTGGCCATTGCGGGATTCCTGCTCTCCGCCGCCGCCACGATCCCGGCTGTGCTGACGCACGATCCGAAAATTTCCGTCGCGTTTTACTGTGTAGCTTTCTTCGGCCTCGAATGGACCGTGGGGATTTCCTGGGCTCTGCCGCTCGATATCGGCGGCGATTTCGCCGGCTCGGTTTCAGCGGTGATGAATACACTGGGCAACGTCGGCGGCGCTTTATCGGCGGCCGTTGTGACCTACGC
>JALYJH010000421.1 GCA_030775415.1 Acidobacteriota bacterium
GTACCGGGCGATTCACGCGCGAGCGAAAGACCTTGCGAAAGTGCGGGCGAAGATCTGGATCGAGCAAGCCACTTATCACTGGGTGAAGGTGGAGGGTGAAGCGCTGGACACGATCTGGTCTGATCTCGGCTTGTTGCGGATCGCGCGAGGGAGCACGCTACACTTCGAGCAGACGCGCGTGAACGACGAGATTTGGCTGCCGTCGAGCATCGTGGTACGCTTTGAGGCTCGCTTGGCTTTGGTTAAAAAGTTGCGCGGGGAGTTTGATATTCGATATAGCAACTATCTGAAGTTCCAGAGCGACTCGACGATTCTCGAAAAATAGGGACGGAGCCTGATTATTGTTCCGTTTCGGGAAAATCCCGGTTTGGAACAATAATCAGGCTCCGTCCCTATTTATTATGGGGGTGTGGGGCTGCGGATTCTGGTTACGAACGATGATGGCTGGGATGCCGAGGGGTTGGCCGTTCTCAAGAGAGTTGCGGCACAGTTGGGCGAGGTGGTCGTGGTGGCGCCGCGCGATCCGCACTCTTATGCCGGACACCGCGTTACCGAGGATTCGGCGTTGCATCTGGTGGAAAGTGCTTCGAGCGAGTTCAGTCTCTCTGGAACACCGGCGGATTGCGTTCGCGTCGGGCTCACGGTCTTGTTTGAAGATATTGACTGGGTAGTGGCAGGCGTGAACCGCGGAGGAAATCTGGGATCCGATCTCTTCACGTCAGGCACCGTCGCGGCCGCGCGCGAAGCAGCGTTTCTGGGAAGGCCGGCCATCGCGATCTCGCAGTACATCCAGAAGGGCCGGGCGCTCGATTGGAAGCGTTCGGAAGAACTCGCTCTGCCGGTGCTGGAACAATTACTGGCGCGGCCGGTCGCGAAGTCAAAGGAATATTGGAACGTCAACCTTCCGCACACCAGCAACGGCGACTCCGCGGAGATTGTTTTCTGCCATCCGGATAATCAGCCGCTGGATGTCCGCTTTCACCGCGACGGCGATCACCTCCGTTTTAGCGGTTCGTATCAGGCGCGTCCGCGCACTCCGGGACGCGACATCGATCTCTGCTTCCAAGGCGCGATTACCGTCAGCCGGCTGGAGCTTTAAAGGGTGTCTTTCAAACTCAATGTTTTGGATCAATCGCCGATCCCAGCGGGCTCCACCGCCGGCGACGCGCTGCGCAATTCGCTGGACCTTGCGCGGCTGACCGATCGGCTGGGCTATCACCGCTACTGGCTGGCGGAACATCATGGCGCGCCAGGACTCGCGTGCAACAGTCCGGAAGTGATGATTGGACCGGTGGCGGCGGCCACGTCCCGTATTCGCGTGGGGAGCGGCGGGATTATGCTGCCGCATTATAGCCCGCTCAAAGTGTATGAGTCCTTCGCGATGCTTAGCGGACTTTATCCTGGACGAATCGACCTCGGCCTGGGCCGCGCGCCCGGCACGAGTTCGCGCGTGGCCCACATTCTACAGCGCGACCGCCGCCAGCCGCCGCCCGACGATTTCCGCGAACAGTTGACAGAGCTGCTTGGGTACATCAAAGACGGTGAGCCGGCGCCGTTTCTGTTGGGTTCGTCGCCGCAGAGCGCGGTGTGGGCGGCCGAGCTGGGTCTTCCGTATGTCTTCGCGGATTTCATCAATCCAGCCGGCGAACCTTACGCCGCCTTCTATCGCGAACACTTTACCCCATCCTCGCGGCTGCTTGAGCCGCAGGTGTCGGTTTGCGTCTGGGCGGTGTGCGCGGAAACGCGCGACGAAGCCCTGCGCCTCTCGGCCAGTGCTCGCATGATGATGCTCCTGCTATATCGGGGACGGCTGATTGCGGTGCCTCCGGTGGAAGAGGCGCTGGAATTTTTGGCGCATGAGGGCGCCCCGATGGAGACCCTGCCGGTCCACCGGCGCGTGATCGCGGGCGAACCTTTGGCGGTGCGGCGGGCGCTGGAAGCCTTAGCCCAGGATTACGGCGCGGACGAAGTATTTGTAGTGAATATTCTGTACGATCACAGCGCCCGCCTGCGCTCCTACGAACTGCTGGCGGGCGCATTTTCGTAACCCGTTCCGGGGGTGACGCGTCACTGTTCTTGTATATGCGACGGGCTCGTGTTCTTTTGGCCGCGCTGATGGCAGCGGCGATCCCGGGATGGGCGGCGCTCGGTGGTTCCGTCGAATCCGTGGCCGCCGACCAACTGAGATTACATGCGAAACGCTCGGTCGTCGAAATGCAAGAATACACGCTACACGTGATCAGCCTGGATGACGGCACTTTAATTCGCGAGTACGTTACGCCCGCCGGGAAAGTCTTTGGTGTTTCCTGGAGCGGGTCGACAATTCCGGACTTGACACAATTATTAGGATCGTATAACGCTGAATTTCAAAACGCAGTCCACTCCAAAGCCGGGCGTCGCCGGACCGCGGAGGTGCATGATTCCGACCTGGTGGTAGAAAGCAGCGGACGCACGCGTGCCTTTTATGGACGGGCTTATCTCAACTCGATGCTGCCCAGCGGCGTCAATCAGGACATCGTGAAATGAAGCGATACGATTTAGCAGCGGCGGCGGTTCTGAGCTTGGGGCTGGTGGCGTGCGGCGGTGGAGACAATTCCAGCAGCACGGGTTCAACCACGCCGGTAACTACCACCGTTAATAATGTGCAGCCGGTGGTGGTGGATTCCGGACCGAGCCTGAACGGGCAGCCCATTGGCGCTAATGACGAGTTGTTTACCACGGTGACGATTTGCGTTCCGGGAACCACCACTTGCCAGAGCATCGATCACGTTCTGGTCGACACCGGTTCCACTGGACTCCGCCTGCTGGGATCGCAGATCACGCTGACCTTACCTTTCGTCACGGATACGGGCAACAACCAGATCGGCAACTGCGTTCAATACGCAGACACCAGCTATCAATGGGGCCCGCTGGTGAAGGTAGATGTACAAATGGCTGGGGAAGCGGCTTCCTCGGTGCCCATTCAAATCGCTGGCCAAGCCAATTTTGCTAGTGCTCCAACGGACTGCCGCGTGGGAGGAACCGCTGCCGACACGTTACTCAGCTTGGGGGCGAAAGGGATTTTGGGGGTCGGCCTTTTCCGGCAGGATTGCGGGCCCGCATGCGCCTCCTCGTCGCCTCCAGCGGTGTATTTTAGCTGCCCGTCGTCGGGCTGCACCAGGACATCCGTGGCGCTGACGGGTCAGTTGCAAAACCCTGTCTGGATGTTTCCGGCGGATAACAATGGCCTGGCCATTGTGCTGCCACAGGTGGGAGCCAGCGGGGCAGTGTCAGTGTCGGGCTCCATGATTTTCGGAATCGGCACGCAGTCCAACAACGGGCTGG
>JALYJH010000422.1 GCA_030775415.1 Acidobacteriota bacterium
ACGCAGGAGCAATCGATATGGCCGGAGCGTGCGCCGGATTTCTTTATGCCGTTACGCTCGCGAGCAGTTATCTGCAAACTCTGGGAAAACCCGTGCTGGTGATTGGCGCGAACGTTCTTACTCGCCGGGTGCGACCCGACGATCCAGCCACAGTATCTCTGTTCAGCGATGGCGCCGGCGCTGTGCTGTTGGTTCCCGCCGATACGCCGCACGTGCTGGGATCGCATTTGGGCTCCGACGGATCACGCTATGAAGGGTTCGTCATTCCAGCCGGCGGCTCGCGCGAATCCCTCACTGCCCACGGCCTCGCGGACGGACGCCAGTTCATGACCATGCAGTGCGGCAAAGGACTGTTCCGGCACGCGATTCAAATGATGGTTGACGCAGGCGATGAAGCGCTGCAAAACGCGGCGTTGACTGCCTCCGCGATCGACTGGTGGATTCCGCATCAAGCCAACTTGCGCATCATCGAAGAAGCCGGCCGCCAGTTGAAGATCCCTCGTGAACGCACGGTCGTCGTGATCGATCGCTATGCGAACAGCTCCGCGGCCACCATCCCCATTGCCTGGGATCACGCCGTTTGTAGCGGCCAGATCCAGCGCGGCCAAACACTATTACTCACTGCCGTGGGCGCTGGCATGCTCAACGCCGGACTGGTGTTGCGCTGGTAACCAGCACCTTCGCGCCCGGCCCCTTCTCTGAGATAAGTGGACAAAGCCCTCCATGGAGTTTGCGGACGCCACACCGGCTGGGTGGAAAGGAGTATCCATTGCTTGCGAGCACGCTATCTACCTCGTGCGCGCGGTCTATGCAATTACCCGCTATCTCGTCCCGCAGGCAACAAAGTGTACAGAGCAGTCCCTGCTTATCTTCCCCCGGCAATTCCTCGATGCATGGTTGCAGGCTTCGCGAGGAACTACCGCCCATCAAGCTGTCAAGAATTTCGTCCACCTGCATAATCGGTTTCTAACGTGATCTATCGTCTGAGTTGCTTGCGAACGTTACGCTTATCCAGACATGGCCTTCACCGGGGGCTGGGTGTTCGAGCTCTAGCCGGGCACCCCCGCTTGGGTATGATATAACGAACCGCGCTTGATACAGGAGATAACAGCCCGCAGCCTCGCGGCAATGAAGTCATGAAAGTTTTGGCCAGTTATTACGATTATCGTCTCGTTACGTTATCTGTTTTAATCGCGATTATTGCCGCGTATGCGGCGCTTGACTTAGTCGGCCGAGTAGCCTCCGCGCGTTCCCAGAATCGGCTGTTTTGGTTAACGGGCGGGTCTTTTGCGATGGGGCTGGGCATTTGGTCCATGCATTATATCGGGATGCTGGCCTTTCACTTGCCCATCCCCGTGCGCTATGACTGGCCGGCGGTACTGCTATCGCTACTGGCTGCGATTCTGGCATCTGCAATCGCTCTGTTTGTGGTCAGCCGCGAGAAAATGGGCCTGCTTCGCGCCGCGACCGGCGGCATTTTCATGGGCGGCGGCATCGCCGTCATGCATTACACCGGGATGGCCGCCATGCGGTTAAGCGCCGTATGCCAGTGGTCTTCATCACTGGTCATTCTTTCTGTCGTTGTGGCGATGCTTATTTCGTTTGCGGTTCTATTGTTGACGTTCCATTTTCGGGAAGATTTGTCGGCGTGGAGCTGGCTCAAGATTTCAAGCGCCATCGTTATGGGTGCGGCGATTACCACGATGCATTACACCGGGATGGCGGCGGCCACATTCCTGGGTGCCCCGCTCGCCCTGAGCGGTTCCACTGCCGCCGTCGCCATAAGCGTCTCTTGGTTGAACGTCGCTGGAATCGTTGTTGTCACATCGCTGGTGCTGGGGCACGCGATCTTAACATCATTTGCGAGCCGCCGTTTTTCCGCGCAAGCCGTGGAGCTCGAGGCCAGCGCCCGCTTAGCCGCCATCGTTGAATCGTCTGACGACGCCATCATCGGTAAGACCTTGGACGGCATTATTCTCAGCTGGAATTCTGGCGCGGAGAGGATGTTCGGCTACTCGGCTCAAGAAGCCGTGGGCAAACCCATGCTCATGCTGATCCCTTTCGAGCGCCGTTCCGAAGAACCGGATATCTTGGCCCGCATCGCGCGCGGTGAAAGGGTCGATACTTTTGAAACGCGGCGGCTCCGCAAAGACGGAAGAGGAGTCGACGTTTCCTTGACCGTCTCCCCCATGAGGGACAGTCAAGGCAAAACCCTGGGGGCCTCCAACATTGCCCGCGACATCACGGAGCGCAAGGCCGCGGAGAAAAAAGCAATCGCGCATTTGGCGCGCCTTAGCTTGCTAAATCGCATCACGCGGGCGGTCGGCGGCCGCGAGGACCTGGCCAGCATTTATCGCGTCGTGCTGGAGAGTTTAGAGCAGGATTTGGGTCTTGAGTTTGGCTGCTTTTGCTACTATGAGCAGGCCAGCGAAAAATTGATCGTCCTTCAGGTGGGGGTAAGAAGCCAGCCTCTAGCGCTGGAGCTGGCGCTGACCGAGCAGAGCTACATTCCGCTCGATTCCGACGGCCTGAGCCGTTGCATCGCCGGGGAATTCGTCTACGAGCCCGATATCACCGGCGCAAAGTTAGCGTTCCCCGGAAAACTTGCCGCGGTAGGGTTGCGTTCCTTTGTGGCGGCGCCCCTTGTGATCGAAAGTAAAGTTTTCGGCGTCTTTATTGCCGCTCGCGCCGCCCGGGAAAGCTTTAGTAGCGGTGAATGCGAGTTTTTGAAGCAGTTGAGCGAGCACATCGCGCTGGCCGCTCACCAGGCCCAACTCTATGCATCATTGCAGCGCGCCTATGACGATTTAAGGCAGACGCAACAGGCCGTGATGCAGCAGGAACGCTTCCGGGCTTTGGGCCAGATGGCGAGCGGCATTGCTCACGACATCAATAACGCTCTCTCGCCGATGGGGATCTCGACCGAAATTCTGCTCGAAGATGAACCTGACCTGAGTCCGCGGACGCGCAAACACCTGGAGATGATTCAGAGAGCCACTGACGACGTGGCGCAGACGGTCGCGCGCATGACGGAATTCTATCGCCAGCGGCAGCCGCAAATAGCCCTGTCACCTATAGAAATGAATTCTCTCATGCAGCAGGTGGCCGAGCTGACGCGAGCGCGCTGGAGCGACATACCGCTGCGGCAGGGCGTGGTGATTGAGATGTACAGGGTGTTTGATCCGGACCTGCCTCCCGTGATGGGGGTTGAAAGTGAAATTCGCGAAGCTCTTGTGAATCTCATCTTCAATGCCGTGGATGCCATGCCGGCAGGCGGCAGATTGACTTTGTGCACGCGAGTTTCAGAACA
>JALYJH010000423.1 GCA_030775415.1 Acidobacteriota bacterium
AGCCCGGGAGCATTCAGTTTGCTTCCAGGCGTGCAGGGATCCTGGAAAGAGCGACGCCTTTGCAGACTCCCCC
The DNA here is from genome assembly GCA_030775415.1 of Acidobacteriota bacterium. GTDB lineage: Bacteria > Acidobacteriota > Terriglobia > Bryobacterales > Bryobacteraceae > Palsa-187. The sequence goes on from JALYJH010000423.1 coordinate 74, forward strand.
AAAAACGGACCTGTCGCTCAAAAATTCGGAGCGCAATTTAATTCTCCAGGCCCTGGAGAAGACCGGCGGGAACAAGACCAAAGCCGCAGCGCTGCTGGGAATCAGCCGGGATGTGTTGCGCTATCGGATGAAGCAGTTTAAACTCCTTTAACCACTGCGCTGGCTGCCGCGCCCGGTTGCGAGAGCCACTGCCGCCACCAACCTCGCTTGGTTGGCGCAAAGCAGCTGCGCCAATAATTTTGGAAGAGGCGAGTCCGCTGATCCAGTTTTTTCTGAACAGCGGCTGTGGCGATGGGATCGTCGGCGAGCAGGTCAATGGTGGTGACGCAATCGTTAATTGCTCCCAGATGGTCTTGCACGCCCTTCAGAGCTTTCGTTCCGCTTGTCATTTCGCTTCCGTAAAAACCCTCGAATAGCTCCAGGGTGTATCGGAAGCGCTTGGCGCGGAGCCGAAAGCGGTGCAGGGTCTCATAATTCGAATGCGGATTCACAGCTGCGTCGCCGGTCTGAAAAAAGTCTTCAGCCAGAGCGGGCAGGCGCACCGCGATCTGCAAACCGTGATGGAATGGATGTACTCTAGCGTCTGCGACTCCCCGACGCCGGCGGCGTTCCTTCTTGAGATTCCGGTACAGTTTCTGCGCGGCGCGCTCACGCTTTTTCTGTAGTCGCGGCACGGATGCGCTCTCGGATATGCCGCATTCCGCCAGGAGATCCAAGGCGATGTCACAGTTTCTCACCCGGCCGCAGTGCTCCATTATTTTATGAAGGCGCCGCCGCATTTTCTTCGCGTCTGCGTGGAAAATACGGAAACATTGAGTCACGCGGCGGATGGAGACGCGCAAGTCATGAATGGTCTCGGGATCGTCAGGATGTTTCGCGGCATGGCGCAAGCTCGTCCGGAAGTGCTGAAGACGAACTCGCGTTTCGTCCCGCGCGTATCGGGCGATGGGCGAGGGTTTCATCGTTTTACGCGAACTTGCAGGGGCAATCCGTAAGTCTCGCGAAACACCCCGGATACTTGCTCAGCGTGCCATTGCTCGACATCCAGATCGCGTTTCGACTGGAGTTGAAGTTCCACCGCTTTGTCCAGCACGGATACTAGCACGTCTTCGACCAATTGCTCTTGGCTCTGGTCGAGGGCCACAGCAATACGCAAGAGCGGTGCCAGCAGTACCACAGCGCGGCGGCCTTCCGCGTCGAGTGATTGAAATTCCACGTGAGTAGGCTGCGGCATGGACTTGCGATGATAGCGGCAGAGGTTGGCGATGACTAAACGCTCCCCTTCCGCGAAACCAGCGAGATCGGAATTTGCTACCAAGTAGAGCGAGTGCTTGTGGTGGCGTGACTCATTTACCCAGTGGCCAATGTTATAGAGGTAGGCCGCGGCTTCGAGCAGCTGCCCGTTCGAGGCCGGCAAACCATGCAAAGACCGCAACTGCTCGAATAAAGTTCCGGCGAACTGCGCAACCTTGCGCACGTGCGGAGCGGAGAGGCCGTAGCGGCGTGAAAGTGCGGCGACAACGCGGCGGCGCTCGGCATTGAGGCGCGCTTGCGCGAGTCCCACTTTGCGGTGAGCCAGGTCGGCGATGATTCCTTCACGGACACCGGCTGTCGAATAGTACAGGCGCGGGAGTTGAAACTTTTCGATGATTTCGCGGAGCACGGCTACGCCCGCTGTGATGATTTCGGCTCGCCTGGGGCCGATGCCCGTGATGCCGCGGCGGCCCGCGAGGTCCGCCGTGCTGACGTCGTCATACAAGCGCCGGATCTGGGCCGCGGTGGCGGGAAGACGGTCGGCTACATCGCGCCGCGAGCGGCGGACGCGGTTGACGGCGCAGACGACGGCCGCGGCGGTGGACGAAGTCGCCACCATGCGATCGATTTTGGCTGGCCCGATGCGCGCCGCGGGTCCGGCGACACGCTCCTGAATATACTTACGCATGCGAACCAGCTCGCGGGGATCGGCCGGATCGCTTTTCAAAAACATTTCGGTGAGGCGGACCGCGCCCAGAGGCTTGGAGAAGGACTCAACGATGTGGCCGGCATCGCTCAGGATCAGCTCCGCGCTGCCGCCCCCGATGTCGGCCACGAGCAGGCGCTGCTTCGGATGCGGCCACTGGCTTTGCACTCCCAAGTGCACCAGGCGGGCCTCTTCCAGACCGGAAATAACTTCCACGGGGGAGCTCAAGATAGTGGAGGCCCGGGCCAGGAATTCAGGCTGGTTGCGGGCGTCGCGCAAGGCTGCCGTGCCCACTACGCGAACCGCCAGAACATCCAGCTTACGATAGGTCGCAGCCATTGCGGCCAGCACGTCGTACGCCAGGTTCATGGTTGCTTCGCTGAGACGGCCTTCGCGGAAAACGCCGGTGCCCAGGCGGACTACTTGGCGCTCGGAAGCGAGCACTGACATTATGCCGTGAGCGTCTACTTCCGCGGCCAGCATGCGAATGGAATTGCTGCCGATGTCGATGGCTGCGTACTGGGGCATTACTTTCGCGGGGCCGATTCTTGTAACACAACGTTAACCAACACGAGTAGCTCTCTCGTTTATGATATAGGGGCTGATGCCTGTTTTCCTACAAAATCGATGTTCCGGGCGCTTAATAGTGGTGGAAGGAATCGATGGCTCCGGCAAGTCCACGCAAATTTCGCTGCTTTCACAATGGCTGCGGCGGCGCGGATATGCCGTGACTTTTAGCGAGTGGAATTCTTCTCCACTGGTGCGTGAGACTACGCGGCGCGGCAAGAAAAAAGAGATGTTCACGCCGACTTCGTTCAGCTTGATCCATGCCACGGATTTCGCTGACCGGCTGGAGCACTATATCGTCCCGCTACTTAAGGCGGGCGCCGTGGTCTGCGCGGATCGCTACGCTTACACGGCATTCGCGCGCGACGTGGTGCGCGGAGTCGACCGGTCTTGGGTGCGTAATTTATATCGCTTCGCCATCAAGCCGTCGCTGGCTTTCTACTTCAAGGTGCCGCTGGATGTGGCGTTGGGGCGCATTCTGGGCGGGCGTGATGCCTTGAAGTATTACGAAGCTGGGATGGACTTGGGGCTCAGCCGGAATATTGAAGAAAGTTTTCGGATTTTCCAGGGTCGAATTCTTGAAGAGTACGAATCGATGATTGACGAGATGGGCTTCCATGTGATCGACGCGACTAAATCCATTGAAACTCAGCAAAAAGAAATGCGGCGGATTGTGCTGCAG
>JALYJH010000424.1 GCA_030775415.1 Acidobacteriota bacterium
GCCAAGCCCAGCTCCGCAAGCCACTTCGAGGACGTCTTTTCCGGACGCATACTCCGCGGCCCAGCCATAGCGCGTACGCAGCATCGACAATTGCATGGACGTCGCCCCCTGCCAGGGCTGCTCGGTCACGCTCGCAAAGTCCGCAGCCATCACCGCCTTACTCGCACCCATCGAATGCTCCTTCCCACCCGCATCGCTAACACCCGCAGCACGCCCCACAAACTGCCCGCGCCGTAAGGCAAATGCAGACTCGCGAACGCCACCGGCATCTGCAGCAGATACCGCCATCTCCGCTCCGCCCACGCCACATGCGCCGAAGCCGCCAGATTCGCCGCCCCGTAAACCGCCGCCGTCCACGGCGTGATCAGGATCGCCACGATCAACGCCAGAGGCGCCAGATGCCGCGCCCGCACCGGCGCTCCCCGGCAATAAGCGAAGGGCAGCACCGCCCACACTCCATTGCTCCAGTTGTGTTTTGCATAGGCCCACAACTCCGCCCGCGCGTAATACTCCACTGTCAACTCAGGCGCCAGCAAAATCTTGCCGCCGGAGCGCCGCAGACGCTGGTTAAACTCCATATCCTGGCCCCGCGTCAATTGCTCGTTAAAACGGCCTATCCGCTCGAAAATTTCGCGCCGCCAGCATCCACAAAATACAGTGTCCACGGAGCGCGGTTCCTCTCCGGATTCCGCGCGGCGGATACGAAATTGCGATCCTCCCACTCCGAACGGATGCGTGAGCGCGGCCACCACCGCTCCGGCCCACGGCCCGTCGCGCTGCGCGCGCGTGCGCATCGCACCGCCCACATGATCGGCTCCGCTCGCTTCCAGGTACTCTACCGCGCGCGTCAAATAGCCTGTTCCCAGCGCCGCATGCGCATCCACCCGCGCGATGACGTCCCCGCGCGCTGCCGCCACGCCCAAGTTCAAGGCGGCCGGCGTCGATCCGGCCGGATTCTCCAGCCTCCGAATGCAGGAATGCGCCGCCGCCCAGTGGGCAATCACCTCGCGAGTCCCGTCCGTGCTCGCGCCATCCACCACCAGCACCTCCATGCGCCCGGCCGGATAATCGCTGGCCACGATCGACGCCAGGCACCGCCCCAGCGACCGAACCTCATTGCGGCACGGAATCAGCACTGAGAGAAAGGGCGTCATGGCTTCGCAAACCTCGTCCGGCAGGCAAACACCAGCACGCCGATCGGTATCAAGAAACTTTCTAAGATCAGCCCCTTGTAACCTTCCGGTCCAGCGCGGATCAACGGTGGCAATCCCGCTACCAGCACCCACGGCGCGATAATCGCGAACAAGCGGTATAGCAATCCCGATTGCCGGCGGATTTTCTGATGGGCGTTCAGGCAGGCAGCCCAAATCAGCCCCAGCACCACCGCCCCCACGGCCACGCCCGCATAGCCGAAGTTCAAATACCAGCCCGTGGCGTGATGGAGCGAATAGCCCTGATTCTGAATCGTGCCCACGCTCTCGCTGTAGTACAGGTAAATGTCGCGAGGCCGCTCCGGCCACAGCACCCTTGGCACCACCGAGCACGCCAAGCTGTACAAGCTGTAGCCAAACTTCGGTTCGACATCGGAAGCCAGCACGCCATACAGGGAAAAGTGTGCCGCGAACGCCTCGTTGCTGGTCGCCACAAAGTGGCTGACGTCGCCTGAGTCCTGCCCTCGCGCCATCACCGCCGGGATAATTTCCGAAATCGGCGACGCGCGGAAGAAGTCCACCGCCGCCAGAAACCATACGCCAGCCGCTAATGCCAGGCCGATTTTCCACCACCGCGGCCGCGAGACCGACCCGGCATAAGTCAGCACGCCGGCCAGTAGCGCCGTCAAGACTTCATTCTTATTGCCCAGTATGAAAGTGAACACACTCATTCCGACGGCCAGCAGCACATACGCAGGCCAGGTATAGCGGCGCTCAATATTCACGAAATATCGCGAGCGTTTTCCCGCCGCCAGCGTCGCCATGCCGATCGCCGGCGGAATCAGCGCAACGCGGTTTAAAACCTGATGCAGCGTGAACCACTGGTCGCCTTGTGAGCGCGTATACCAGTAAGCCGAAGTGTGGATAGCCGCCGCCATGCTCAGTTTGTCGCGTATCACCAGGTAACTGGCGATCCCCGCCGCTAACCCGATGAGCAGAATCGCATCATGCCGCAGGACGAGCCGCGGAATTGGCCGTATCTGCTTCCGCGAGAGCGCCGCCAGCAGCGTCAGTTGCACCAGGATGATGAACCCCGCATACAGCGCCAGCGTCAACAGGTATCGCCCATCCAGCGAAATCGGGAACATTTTGTATTCCAGATATTGGTAGTGTTGGCCGCTGAATCCCCCCGTCTTATCAGTCACAATGGACCACGCCCCGTAAAGCGACCAGTAATACAGGGCAGCGATTCCTACCACCACGCCCAGGTCCCCACGCTGCCGGTAGAGCGTCACGGTCAGCACCGCAATCACTGCCGTCGCGGCGCCTAATAAGGTGAAGTATTCCATGCCCTCTTTTTGGCCGGAGCCGCCAGATCGCAGTAGATCCGGCACAACTCGCCGGCAATTCTTTTCGCCGAAAAATCGTTGATCTTCCGCCGCCCGTCGCTTCTGCTGGGCGTTCTCAAAACTCGCACCAGCTCGCGCGCGATGGCCTCTGCCTCGCGCGGCACGATCGCCGAGCATCGCACCCCCCGCAGCCGCTCGACCGTATCGCCCACGTCCACGCTGATCACCGGAAGATTGCAGGCCAGCGCTTCCTGGATCACGGTAGGCGACCCCTCCCAATCGCTGGTCAGCAGTAAACAGTCCGCCGCATTGAGCAGCTCCGGAACACGGCCGGGAGGCGTCCCTCCACTCAGCACCTCCATGCGCACGCGCGCCAAGCGGGCTTGCGTCAGCCTGAGGGCATCTTGAGCCAGGTCCAGCCGTTTATTAACCGCATCGTGCCCAGCGTTGAACAACACCACGCGTTCGTCCGCATTCCATCCCAGCCGCGCCCGCGCTTCGGATCGCTCTTCCGGGCGGAACACGTCCGCATCCACCCCGCTCGGCAAAATAACTGCGCTGCTTCGCCGCCACCACAGCCGTTCCCGCAATTGGCGGCTGACGCACACGATCCTCTCCGCGTGTAGCGCGGCGATCTGCGACAATAAGTGCCCCGCCCCCGAACGCAGAGACCCGGAAACATTCAGATCGCTTCCCCGAAAGGTGATCACCAGCGGACGCAATGGCGCCGCCCACGCCGCAAACAGCGCGGTGACTGTTCCAAAATGCGC
>JALYJH010000425.1 GCA_030775415.1 Acidobacteriota bacterium
GACGTCCAGTACGACCACGTGCGAGCCGAGGCCCACGCGGTCATGCGGGATTTTGGTCATGTCGATCATGGAAATATCGCGCAGGCGGGCGTGGAGCTGGCCCAGGCGCGCGTTGACGAAAGCCTGGCGCTCCTTGGCAGCGTGATACTCAGCGTTTTCACTGAGGTCGCCGTGCGCGCGGGCTCGAAGAATCTCCCGCGGAAGTTCCACGCGGAACTCGTTTTCGAGCACTGCGATCTCTTCCTGGAGTTTCTTGATTAGGTCCAACATCTTTCAGGGGAATTATACCGCGGCGGGGATCATTAATGGAAAAAACAGGGGGGAAGGCCGCGACGGGCCATTAGCTACTTACTAAGTTCGCGGCGCATGTTCTGCAGGGATTCCTGCATGGCCACTTCGGCGGGCCAGATGGTTTCATCCTTGGCTTGATGCTGCTTTTCAACTTCGGCGAATAGGGGAATGAGCTCGGGATCGCGCCATCCGCGGGCCGACTCTTCGAGCATGATTTCGAGGGCGTGGGCGTGGGTGAAGGCAGGCTTATAAGAACGCGCGGTGGTGAGGGCATCGTAGATGTCAGCGACCTGCAGAATGCGCGCCAGCAGTGGAATTCCTTCGCCGCTGAGACCGTCGGGATAGCCGGAGCCGTCCCAGCGCTCATGATGGCTGCGGATAATCGGCAGCACCGGCGCCAGGGTATGCATGGGCTTGCAAATTTCCTCGCCACGGATGGTGTGCATGCGCATGACCTGCCATTCGTCGGGACTCAGCAGGCCGTTCTTAAACAAGATCGCGTCGGGAATGCCGATCTTGCCGATGTCGTGCAGGTAGCCGCCGCGATAGAGCGCGAGTTGATCGGCTTTCGAAACCCCTACGGCCTGGCCCAGGCGCACGCTGTAAGCGGCCAGGCGCTCGCAATGCAGGCCGGTGTAGTTGTCGCGCGCTTCGACAGATTTGGCCAGCGCGAACAGAATGGTTTCAGCTTCGTCGAGGGAATCGATGAGCGCCTTGCTGCGCAGCATTCCGCGCACACGAGTGCGCACGACGGCGGGCTGGAGGGGCTTGACCAGAAATTCATCGGCGCCCGATTCGATGCCGGCGATCTCGCTGTCAGCGCCCTGGACGCCCGTCAGCACCAGGATGGGAATGAGCTGGGTGCGGCGTTCCGCCTTGAGGGCGCGGCAAAAGTCGGGACCGCTCATGCCGGGCATGACCATGTCCATGACGACCAAATCGACCTTTTCATGCTCCAAGAGTTTGAGGGCCACGGAGGGACGCTTGGCTTCCAGAATCCGATAGGACTCGGTTTTAAGAATGGCTTTCAACAAGTGCCTATTAAGATCCAGGTCGTCAACGATCAGAATAGTAGGGGGTTGCGCTGCGTCCTCGAGCGCGTTTTCCCAGCGGGGAAGACGCGTTTCCGGAAGCATCGTTATCTCTGGTACGGAGCGTATGGACAGCGCCATCGCGGAATAGCCCTCAAGGGTGTATCGGTATAACCCTAGAGCAACATTAGGGGGATAGTAAGTACTAAGGCGACTGACGTGAATAAGGTGCGGCGAATGCTCTCAAAATCGCCTATGATGATAAACACTGCATGAGCTTCGCCTATGCGCTGTTAGCCCTCAATTTGCTAGCAACCCGGCAGGTGCCGCCTGGCACCCAACTGCATATTCGGCTCACGACTACGGTGGGGTCGTACGCGAGCAGGGCGGGAGATCCGGTCAACGCGGTCCTTATCGCTCCGGTAGTGGCGGGTGGAGAGACGATCCTGCCGGCTGGAAGCGTGATTTCCGGCAGACTTAAGTCAGTGCAGCGGGTGGGTTTAGGCTTTATTCACGAGTTGGCGGCGTTGGATCTGGAGTTCACCGGCATCGCGGCGCCCAACGGAGAGAATGTCCCGTTACTGGCGCGGATTCAGGAAGTAGACAACGCGCGCGAGCGTTTGACGGCGGAGGGGAGTATCCGCGGGACTCGTCCGACGAGTACATTGTCTTACCGGTTTGGCGGCTATATACGAACGGCGATCGAGTGGGAACTGCATGCGCGGCTGGCGATCTGGGCTATTAAAGCGCTGTTGCTGCAAGTGCCGGAGCCGGAACTGTACTATCCGGCAGGCGTGGAAATGACTTTGGCGCTGACGGAGCCGGTGACGGCGTTGCCCTCAGCGGGGGGCATTGCGGCTCCGCGGCGATTGACGCCTGAGGAACACAGCACGATGGAGGCGGTGTTGGAGGAGCTACCAACGCGCACGCATGCCGCACTTTCCAACCGGCCCTCCGACCTGCTCAATGTGATGTTCATCGGCACGCGCGATGAGGTGGCGACGGCGTTCGAGGCGGCAGGATGGATTCAGCCAAAGGCAGCGACGCTGCGGACAAACATTCACAGAATTCGGGCAGTGGCGGATGGACGAGGGGACCTCACGGCTCCGATGTCGGATCTGCTGGTGCAGGATGCAAAGCCCGAGATGCTGTGGCAGAAAAGCTTTAACGATGTCTCCAAGCGCCATCACATTCGAATTTGGAAACAATCGGCGACCTGGAACGGGCGCGAGGTGTGGGTGGGCGCGGCGACGCATGATGTGGACTTCGCGTACCTACGGCCGGGCACGGCGATGACGCACAAAATTGCTGAAGATGTGGACGCGGAGCGCGACAAGGTGGCGAACGATCTGCTGTTCACTGCGTGCGTGGATGTGGCGGATGACATGGAGCGGCTGGACGTTCCCATGGTCACGCGAAATGCCACGGGGGATCCGATGCGGACGGATACGCGCATGTCAATTCTGGAACTGAACGAGTGCGCGGCGCCGCAGTGGACTGTCGCCGCGGACACGGCTCTGCCGCAGCACGGAAGCAAGATGCAGCGCTTTGCGCGACGCGAGATTTTGAGTTTTCGCAGCGACGTCTTGCGGGACAATTGGTATTGGAGGAGTTACGAGGGAGTCCGCATGATGATCGGGGCGTATCGTCAGCGCGGGGGCCGGGGCGAGGAGAGCAAGGCGTCTACAGAAGCGCGGCAGAGCGGCAATCGGGCAAGTTTCGTTACGGATATGTTCCGCTAACCAGCCTCGCCCCCAGGCCGGTCCGTTACACTGAATAGTTCATGAACGAAATCGTTGCGCCCGCTAAATCGGTCCACGGCGCTATAACACTGCCGGGCGATAAATCCATTTCCCACCGCTACGGAATGTTGGGCGGGATCGCGGAAGGAAAGACTACCATCCACAACTACTCGACGGGGGCAGATTGCCAGTCGACGCTCGCG
>JALYJH010000426.1 GCA_030775415.1 Acidobacteriota bacterium
AAAGAGGGACGAAGGCCCGGGCGGCCGTGGTTGACGATGAAGAATGCTGCGGTCGAAGCAGGCCCTGGACGGAAGAGAGGAAATCGAGCCAGCGAACCGCCGCTTCACTCAGAGCAGAGTTGACGCCGAGAATAGGTAAGCGTCAACCGTGGTGCCACTTGACAGGGGTGCGATTGAACGCTGCGTCATAAGCGTCGTAGTCGAACGGGGTACGACGTTTATGACTGGCGATGATTATCAGGCAGCTTTTCGGAGCGGAGGCCGCTGTGATTTGGCCCAGGCTTCCGGGGTGATGTCCTTGATCTGCCAGTTGGTCATTGAAGGCAGGCGGCTCAGCACGTCGCGCAGGTAGGCGTAGGGATCGATGCCACGGCGGCGGCAGTTCTCGATGATGGTGTAGAGGATCGCGCCGCGCTCGCCAGCATCCGCTTCGCCGATGAAGAGCCAGTTCTTTTTGCCGATGGCGGTGGGGCGGATGGCGTTTTCGACCAGGTTGTTGTCGATCTCCACCCGTCCGTCTTCGAGATAGACCCCAAGCAGGGGCCAAAGGCCGAGGGTATAGTCGATAGCTTTGCCCATGAGGCTCTGTGGCAGATGGCGTCTGGTTACTTTTAGCTTTGCGAGGAGCCGATGCAGACGGTCGTGGATCGGTCGGCTTTGATGGGCGCGTACGGCAGCGCGCAGTTGGGGACCGGCGTGGCCTTTCCGCAGTTTCTCTTCGATGCGGTAAAGGTGCGCGATCTGCCGCAGGATCCAGCCAGCTTGTTGGGGCGCCTGTTCTTTGGCCTCGTAAATGGCTCGTCTGGCATGCGCCCAGCATGCGGCCAGCGCGATGGTTTCGCCACGGCCTCTGGCGAAGGCTGGGTAACCGGCATAACCATCGCACTGGATGGTGCCGGTGAAGTCCACGGGCACGATCTTATCCAAACAGGTGGCGGCGCGAGTGGTCTGCCAATGGTAAACGACATCACCGTCAGGACGATTACACGTCCAGAGGTAGCCGAGCTTTGTCTTTCCATTGCCAGGCTCAAGGTAGCGGATCGGCGTTTCGTCGATCTGAACGTAACCGCCCGCCATGACTCCGGTCCGGATGTGCTCATAGATAAGTTTTAACCAATGAGCGGACAGTCCCACCCATTGCGCCATGCTCTGGCGCGGCAGATGAACCTGATGGCGGCTCCGGTAAATCTGCTCCTGACGATACAATGGCAGGTGGTCGCAGTATTTGCTGACAAGGATTTGCGCGAGCAGCCCCGGCGCGGCGATGCAACGCTCCTGGAGCTTTTGCGGCAGTGCCGCGATGACTGGCGCGGTCTCCGTTTGCTGGCGATGAACGTACTTTCGCCGGATCAGCCGCCGCCGGATAAAGCGGGCCGGTTCATAGTCGAGCTGCTCGCTGACTTCCTCTCCAATGCAGCGCCATTCCTGCGGAGCTGCTTTCACTGGCTCCGGCTCAATCACTTCTTCGATGACCACCATGTCCGCAGGCCAGCGCGGCTCGTTGCTCCTAGCTCTGTTATTCCGGTGCAATGGGTCCTTGCAGGGGATGGCCTCCGCTTCCACGGAGGCTTCGGCTTTTCCCGATTCATCCTCCTGGCCCAAGGCGAGCAGCAGCTCCAACTGCGCCGCGTCCAGCTTCTCGCTCTTCGCGCCAAAAATGCGGCGCACCAATAAATCGATCTTCTGTTCCAGCAGCGCGATCCTTGCCTTCGCCTGCCGAAGTTCCGCTTCGCGGGCTTGCAGTTGCCGGGCTAACTCTTCTTCACGCGGGCCGCTCATTAACTTGAGCTACCACTTACTCAAAAAACCCATCCTTAAACAAGCTTGAACTTACTCCTTTTTATTTATTCCCGCTCATACCACGGCCGTAGCTTGGCCCCGCGCAGATCCACCCCGTCGGTCAGCATCGCCAGCGCCTCGGGGTTCAGCCTTAACTTAAACGCCTTCCCCTCCGCGCTCTTGGGCCATGAGAAGGTGCCTTCCTCCAGCCGCTTGGCCATCACCCATAAGCCGGTCCCATCCCAATACAGGATTTTGATCCGTGTATGACGCCGGTTGCTAAAGACGAAGATCGTGCCCCGGCGCGGGTCTTCGCCCAGCCGTTCGGTGGCCAGCGCGTAGAGCCCGTTGAAGCTTTTGCGCATGTCGCACGGCTCCAGCGCCACCAGCACTCTCAGGCTCCCGGCAAAACTCAGCATGCCGGCGGGCTATCTGCCAATTTCCCGGATCAATTTCCCCGCCAGGATCGCCTGCTCCTCGTCGGCGATTTCCAACCGCACGCCGCCAGGCAATTCCAGTCTCAGCACCTTGCCGCCCGGCTTACCCCCGCCGCCGCCAAGGACCGCCTCCACCCATTGCAGCTTCTTTGGGCACCCCGCCGCCCCGCCGTCTCTCATCTTTTGGTAATCACCCCGCGCCCGCCGCCGCTTTTGGATCCAACTGGCAAAGGTTTGATAGCCCACCCCGGTCATCGCCGCGAATTTCTTGCCGCTCACCCCGCTCTTCTCAAATTCGTCCAAGAGCATCTCCCGGCGCTCCACCGGCGTTCGCACACGCCCCAAGGCATCGGTCCTGAGCAATGGTTCCGCTGTCGTCAATTCAGTCGTATTCGTCATATCCCCTCTCACTACGACGAATATGACCCCGCTGAACAGTGGTGCTACGATTGACGCTTACAAATCCGCTGCATTATCCTATGGTTGAATATCTCGTGACGACAGTATCTAGGGATTCGCTGATCAATGGGGGTTGGGTACACCGCGTGGAGTAAGTGACGAGATTTTAGGGTTCACGGTCGGTGACCGGCATTTTTCGGCATCAGCGGCGAGTTAAAGTAGACCTCTGGGAGTCCTGGATCGTGTGATTTTGAGTCCCGTTGAGGCTTTATGGTCTGCGCTCGATTCACGAGGCATGCGCCCCGGCCAGTAGTTGGCGTTTGACCAGCACCAGATTGGCCAGAGCGAACAAGGTGTGGAGTTGGGAGGTGTTCTTGCTCAACCCTCGATAGCGCACCTTGCGGTATCCAAAGAGGTTCTTCACCACATGGAAAGCATGCTCCACCTTGGCCCGCACCTGCGCTTTGAGCCGCTCGATTTGCTGGCTCAGTTCCTTGATCTCGCCCTCCGGCAACCGCTTGATCTTCCCGCGCTTGACCGCCACCAACCAGCTTCTGCGCCCGGTCTGGCCAGCGGTCTCTTCACGCTTCTCGATGCCGGTGTATCCGGCATCCGCAT
>JALYJH010000427.1 GCA_030775415.1 Acidobacteriota bacterium
CCATTGAATTGGTGGCCCGCGGGCACATGTTTGACGGCGTGGTGGCGCTGGTGGCTTGCGATAAGACCATCCCGGGCGCGGCCATGGCGCTGCTGCGGCTAAACATCCCGGGCGTGATTATGTATGGCGGAACGATTATGCCGGGTCATTACCAGGGCCGGGATCTGACGGTGCTGGATGTGTTCGAGGCGGTGGGGGCGAACGCGGCCGGCAAGATGTCGGACGAGGATTTCCTGGCGATTGAGAATCTGGCGTGTCCGGGGGCGGGGGCCTGCGGAGGGCAGTTCACGGCGAACACGATGGCGACCGTGATGGAAATGATCGGGTTGTCGCCGATGAATACGGCTTCGGTACCTCAAGTGGATCCGCGCAAGCATCAGGTCGCATTCCGCTGCGGCGAGGTGATCATGGATGCCGTGCGCGCGGGGCGCAAGGCTCGTGACATCGCGACGCGCGAGGCGTTCGAGAACGCGATCGCATCCGTGGCGGCTACCGGCGGATCGACCAACGCGGTGCTGCACTTGCTGGCCATGGCTCGCGAAGCAGAGGTTGCTTTAAAGATTGAGGATTTCCAAACGATTAGCCAGCGGACTCCGCTGCTGGTGGACCTGAAACCGGGCGGGAAGTATGTGGCGTTGGATGTGGACAACGCGGGCGGGTGGCCGGTGGTGGCCAAGCGCATGGCGGATGGCGGCTATGCGCATAAGAACGCCATGACGGTCACCGGCAGAACGTTTGGCGTGGAGGCTTCCGAGGCCAAGGAGACGGCGGGGCAGGATGTAATTCGCGCGCTGGACAATCCGCTCAAGAAGACGGGTGGATTGGTGATATTGAAGGGTAACTTGGCGCCAGAGGGTTGCGTGATCAAGGTGGCGGGGACGAATCGCAAGGTACACACGGGTCCGGCGCGCGTGTTCGATCGCGAAGAGGACGCGATGGCGGCGGTTACGGGCGGCAACATCAAGGCGGGTGACGTGCTGGTTATCCGTTATGAGGGCCCCAAGGGCGGTCCGGGAATGCGCGAGATGCTGGGGGTGACGGGCGCCATTATGGGGACCGGGATGTCAGAGGAAGTGGCGCTGCTGACGGACGGGCGCTTCAGCGGGGCGACGCGTGGGTTCATGGTGGGGCACGTGGCTCCCGAGGCCGCCGTGGGTGGGCCGATTGCGGCGGTGGAGGAAGGCGACATCATCACGATTAATGTCGAGACCAGTTTGATTGAGGTGGCGCTGAGTCCGCAACAGATCGCTGAGCGGATGAAAGGGTGGAAGGCGCCAGCATTGAAGTACAAGAGTGGGGTATTTCAGAAGTATGTAAAGCTAGTGGGCTCGGCCGCACAGGGCGCGGTTACGGGCTAAACGGGGCCGGCCCCCGTTTTTAGGAAGCGGACGGGAAGAGCCGTCCGCGTCCGCAGGAATGACAGTTATTAGGTAGGCTCGCCTACGTGGGCATCGACCATCTTCTTAAGGTCAGGCTTACCCATGGCTCCGACGCGCTGGTCGACTACCTTGCCGCCTTTGAAAAGCAGGAGCGTGGGGATGCCGCGAATCTGATAGCGCGAAGCAGTGCCGGGGTTGTCGTCAGTGTTCAGTTTGCCGACCTTTACTTTGCCCAGATACTCGTCGGCGACGGCGTCGACCGTCGGTGCCATTGCGCGGCAGGGTCCGCACCAGGGTGCCCAAAAGTCGACTAAAACGGGGACATCGGAGTTCAGCACGTCCTGATCAAAAGCGTTGTCTGTAAAGTTAAGAGTATTATCGCCAGCCATTATATTAGAATCTCCCTACCACGCTATATGATGCCGGAAGGGGGCTGCGGGATGCAAGCGGGGTAAACGGCCAGAGTACTGGCAACGCGTGCGATTCCAACGGGTTGGGCTGTTTTAATCGGTTGGCGCCAGGAGGCTGCGGAAGAGACGCTGGTAGGCGGCGGCGGAAGCGTCCCACGAGAAATCCTTAGCCATGCCGCGACGCATGCGCTGCAACCATTGGTCGCGGTTTTGCCAAGCCGCCCGCGCTTCCTGGATCGCCGCCAGCAGCGCCGCGGGAGTATAGTCGCGGAACTTGAAACCGGTGGTTTCGTCCACCGTATCGTCGAGTCCGCCGGTGGCACGCACGATAGGGACGGTGCCGTAGCGCAGACTGTACATTTGGTTCAAGCCACAGGGCTCATACTGGCTGGGCATAAGGAACATGTCGGCGGCGGCCTCTATGCAATGGGCCAAGGCGTTATCGTAGCCGATGCGGACTGCAAATTTCTCGGGATACGCGTCTGCCATGCCGCGGAACATTCTCTCGTATCGGGAATCGCCGGAGCCGAGCACGGCGACGGCTAAATCCATTTCCGCCAGTTGGGGAGCGATGGCTTCCACTAGATCGAAACCTTTTTGCGAAGCGAAGCGGGAGACGATGCCGATCAACGGACGTTTCATGTCGGGCAGGAGCTTCAGCGATTTGAGCAGCGCGCGTTTTGCCAGGCGCTTGCCGGAAAGGTCTTGGGCGGAGAAATGGTGGCTGAGGTAGGGGTCGTCTTGCGGGTTCCACTCGCTGTAATCCACGCCATTGAGGATGCCGGCGATTTTATCGGCGCGGTCCCGCAGTACGCCATCGAGGCCGTGGCCGTATTCGGGAGTCTGGATCTCCTGGGCGTAGGTGGGGCTGACAGTGGTGATCAGATCCGACCATACGAGGCCGGCTTTAAGGAAACTAAACTCTCCCCAAAACTCCAACCCCCGGGGGCGATACAGCGCGGGGCTGAGGCCCACATCCGCCAAGGAATGCCCGGGGAAGTTTCCTTGATAACCCAGGTTGTGAATAGTGAAGACGCACTTTGTATTGGCGAAGTCCGGATCGGAAGCAAAAGTCTCGCGCAGGTATGGAGCGAGTAATCCGGCGGGCCAATCGTGGACGTGGAAGATATCGGTGGGGAAAATTTTGCGGGCGATTTCGAGCGCGGCCAGGTTCAGTGCCGCGAAACGGATGTGATTGTCCAGATATTCGGCGCCCCACTCGTTGTAGATGCCGGCGCGGGCGTAAAGCTGGGGGCAGTCAACGAACAGGTAGCGCACGCCTTCGCGTAGCACTTGATGAAGGGCAATGGTGAAGGAGCGCGGCCCGACGATGAGCGGCATGGCGGGCAAAATGAGTTCGGCTCCGCTGAGAGACACGCTGCCGTAGCGCGGCATGACGACGGCCACTTCTTCGCCGAGCTTTGCTAGCGCGGGAGGCAAGGC
>JALYJH010000428.1 GCA_030775415.1 Acidobacteriota bacterium
GACGACGTGATTGAGCCGCGCCAAACTCGCCCGCGCGTGATTCGCGCCCTGCGCATGCTCGAGACTAAAGTGGACACCATGCCGCGGAAAAAGCACGGCAACATCCCCTTATGATGCTTCGGCCAGCTTCTCGAAAAACTTCTTTATCGTGGTCTTCTACTTCCCGCCGTCACGGCCGCCGCACGCGCTGCATTCACAATATGCAAAAAGGGCGTGCCGCAACACGCCATCCGCTTGATAGACTATAAAGGTTTATGCCCTCCGGCGAGCAACAGCTCCGCGAAGACATCGTCTCTACGGGCCGGATGATGTACGAACGCGGATGGATCGCGGCCAATGACGGCAATCTTACGGTGCGCCTGGACGGCGAGCGCATTCTCGCCACCCCGGCCGGCGTATGCAAAGGCCGCATGCGTCCTGAGGATCTCATTGTCTGCGATAACGGGGGTAACAAGTTAGCAGGCTCAGGCGAACGCACCACCGAAATGGCCATGCACGTAGCGATCTACAATAACAGGCCGGACATTAACTCTGTAGTCCATGCCCATCCGCCGATTTCGACCGGATTCGCCGTCGCCGG
Source organism: Acidobacteriota bacterium (assembly GCA_030775415.1). Lineage (GTDB taxonomy): Bacteria > Acidobacteriota > Terriglobia > Bryobacterales > Bryobacteraceae > Palsa-187. The sequence goes on from JALYJH010000428.1 coordinate 581, forward strand.
CCGCGCTCTCAACTTAGGACTGATGCCGGAGCTGATCGTATCCATGGGATCGGTACCTTTGGCCGAATATGGCCTCCCCGGGACCCCTGCGCTGGTCGACGGCATGCTCCCCTACGTCGGGAAATTCAACGCCATTCTACTGGCTAACCACGGTGCCGTTTGTTACGGCGAGAGTGTAGCGCAAGCCTACGCCCGTATGGAAACGCTGGAACACCTGGCGCGCATCGCGCTGGTAGCCGAAATGTTGGGGGGGCCCCGCGTGCTGCCGCGCGCCGAGATCGAAAAGCTGTTCGAAGCGCGCGTCCGCTACGGCGTCGCCGTGCCCAACCATTTCGAGCCCGGCAGCCCGCTGGCCGCCGAAGATATGCCCGATCCTGGCGAAAAACTGGAAGTAACCCGCCAGCAGTTACTAGCCCTGATCGACGAAGCTCTGCGCGTCCGCGGCGTGGTCTGAAAAGTGTACTTTAAAAAGCGAGAAGGGGAACGTTTAACCGTTCCCCTTCGCCGCGTCGTTCTGGTATGACTCTGGAATCGTGACTTCTTGGTCCCCTTCTCATCGGGGACTTTCAGCTTATCACTTTGCATCCCGTATTGCGATGGCGGCATGCATGAGCTTGTTTCACTTTGTACCCAGGTTGCGCGGAGCCACGTGAGCAGCCTCGATCGCGGCACCCGTGAAGGGAATAAAGACTACCCGGTTTCGTCCCTGACGCTTCGCCGCGTAGAGCGCGTCATCAGCCACCCGTATGAGCGCCTCTTCGTTCGCCGGAATCCCCGGCACCCAAGCCGTGGCTCCGAAACTGCATGTGACCAATTGGGATTCTTCGTTGAACCACATAGGATCGTTGGCCAGCGCCTCGCGCATTCGCTCCGCCTGCTTCTCAGTCGAACTCATTTCGCAGCCCGGCAGTACGATTAAAAATTCTTCGCCGCCGTAGCGCCCTATCGCATCATACGGCCGGATTGACCCCGTCATGCGCCGCACAAATTCCCGCAGCACCGCGTCACCTGCGAAATGTCCGTAGGTATCATTGACTAGCTTGAACTTATCCAGGTCCGCCAGCAGCAGACCCACCGGCCGGTTCTCGCGAGCGCCGCGCTGCAATTCGCGGTTCAAAATATCCAGGATTGAGGAGCGGTTCCAAATCCGTGTCAGGAAGTCCTTGGTGGCTTGATCGCGCAGTTCCTCGCGTGCCGAAATCAGTTCGTGCTGCAGTTCCAGAATGCGCACGCCGGGACGCAGACGTACCTGCAACTCATGCTGGTCGAAGGGCTTGGTCAGATAATCGTCGGCCCCCGATTCCATCCCCTCAATCAAATCCTCGCGCTGACTCTTTGCGCTTAACAGCAGAATATAGGTATATATATCCTTGTCCTTGGCCGTGGCCCGGACTTTGCGGCACACCTCCGGCCCAGTCAATCCAGGCATCATCCAATCCAGAATGGCGATCTTAGGCGCATTCTCCGATTGCAAAATCTGCCACGCTTCGTTACCATCGCACGCGACCATCACTTCGTAGCCCCACCGGCGCAAAGTTGCATCCAGCAAGTGACGCGAAACGATGCTGTCGTCTGCAATCAGGATTTTCATGCGTGCACTCTAATTATACGTGCGGAACCCTCCGCCTCCCCATCCTGTATATCGGCTGGATTCAGACAAATAGTCAGGTTCTTGTTAGGCTAAAAACATGCTGGAGCCGGATTCCGGAGCGCCGCGTTCGATCCTGGTTCTCCGGCATGAGCCTTTCGAACACCTGGGCTTTTTTGCGGATATTCTCAATGGGCTCCGCATCCCTTTTGTTTTTAGAGATTTAAATGACAAGCTTGACTTGGGATTGCACCAGGGCCTAATCATCATGGGCGGCCCCCCGTCTGCTAACGACCCCGAAATGTCGGCCGAAATGCACTTTATCCAACAAGTAATAGGCAACAACTATCCTGTGCTCGGCGTCTGCCTGGGCGCGCAATTGATCGCCAAAGCCTTGGGCGCGCACGTTTACCGCAATCGCGAAAAGGAAATTGGTTGGGCGCCGGTCCATTTCACCGAAAGCGCTCAGAGTGACCCTGTACTGGGCGGCCTCGATTCCCCTAGTGTGTTTTTTCATTGGCACAGCGAAACCTTCACGCAGCCCCCAGGAAGCGATCTGCTGGCTTACTCCGACAAATGCCGCCAGCAGGCCTTTCGCTATCGCGATCACGTCTACGGAATCCAATTCCATCCTGAAATCACGCCAGCCATGATCGCCGACTGGTCCGCGCAACCCCTCAACTGCGGCGATGTCGATACCCTTGAGGCGCCAATCGATCCCCACGGCGCCGCCACCGCTCCTATGGCGCGCCACATTCTGGAAGGCTGGCTCGGCTTATTTCAGAAAGCGTCCTGACCTTGCGCAGGCCGCCGACTTCGTCTCTGTATTCTACTTTCCGGCTAAGTTAGCTGGTTAGAATTCCTCACCTTCGGCTTGCTCGCCGCAGGCCCCGCGTGGTCAAACATCGGAAGTTTAAAGCCACGTCCCTGGCAGGCTGGGGACCGCTAGCAGACTGCGGTAGTCAGGCCGCCACCGGCAATTCTTCCGGGACCTTCGGAGCCTTACTGGCGACATCCTTTTCCAGCGCGAGATATCCGCAGGCCACTACCACCAGGA
>JALYJH010000429.1 GCA_030775415.1 Acidobacteriota bacterium
ATCGGCGCGACTACGGAAAATCCGTCATTCGAAGTGGTGTCGGCGCTATTGTCGCGCGCGAAAGTTTATGCGCTGCGGGCGCTGGCGACCGAGGAAATCGTCATGCTGCTGGAGCGGGCGCTGAAGATGCTGGGGCTGGCCGCGCCGCACGAATCGCTGGAGCAGATTGCGGTGTATTCGAACGGCGACGCGCGGGCGGCGTACAATCTGCTGGAGCTGGCTTCAGCTGTGGCGCGTGAAGGCGTCATCGATCGCGAGGCTGTCGAATCCGTCCTGGGGCGCAAGATGCTGCTCTATGACAAAGGCGGCGAGGAGCATTTCAACCTGATTTCGGCGCTGCATAAGAGCGTGCGGTCCTCCGAGGCGGATGCGGCGCTGTATTGGCTGGCGCGGATGCTGGAGTCAGGCGAGGACCGGCTTTATCTCGCGCGGCGGCTGATGCGCATGGCGATCGAAGACATCGGGCTGGCCGACCCGCGCGCGTTGGAGCAAGCGGTGGCGGCGCAACAGGCGGTGCATTTTCTGGGGGTGCCGGAGGGCGATCAAGCGCTGGCGCAGATAACGTTGTATCTGGCAGTGGCCCCCAAGTCCGACGCCGCCTACCAGGCGCTAAACGCCGCGCGAGAGAAGGTGACGAAGACGACAGCGGAGCCGGTGCCGATGCAACTGCGGAATGCTCCGACGAAGCCCATGAAGGAATGGGGTTACGGGGCGGATTACCAGCACGCGCACGCCTTCGAGGACGCCATGAACACCATGGAATGCCTGCCGGATAAGCTGCGGGGGACGGAATTCTACCATCCCACGGAGCGCGGGCTGGAGCAACGGATCGCCCAGCGGCTGGCGGAGATCCGGGCGCGGCGGAAGTCCCCAAGCGACTGATTTTGCGCTGGACTAGGATGCCGGTACCAGATTTTCCAGACCTTAGTACTGGGTTGAAATGGGCCAGGTTAGCTATTGTTCGAACGCGCCTCCGCGGGCAAACTCAAAGAGCGAGGTAATACGTTGAACGTGATGGCAAAAGCACAAGCAGACCGGCGGCACTCAGACAGGTTTCCGATCGAACGCGAGGTGCGCTTCAAAGTTCTGAACAAGCGCGGTGGCGAAGAGACGGGCGAGGGCAAAACCTTGAACATTTCCAGTTCCGGCATTCTGTTTACGTCGGAACACATGTTGCTGCCCGGGCGGCGCCTGGAAGTGGCCGTGAACTGGCCTGTGCAATTGAACAACAAGGTGGCTTTGAAGCTGGTGGCGCGGGGCCGGGTGGTGCGCTTTGAAGAAGGCCGCGCCGCAATCGAAATCCAGCAATACGAATTCCGGACACAGTCGGGCGGGGCTGCCAAGGGCGCTGTGATCCCAGAGCTTGTGAATTGATCTCTCCTTTTCCTTGCCCGCGCTGACACACTCAAAATAGAGCGGCGGCACGGGGACTTTTGGGAGGACGCCTGTCGGAGGTGGCGTCCTCCCTTCTTTTATTTCCGCAACCTTCTCCCGCCCGGCGCGCTCCCTTAAACTGGTAGTGGATTCATGCGAAAACTTTACGCGAGGTGGATGTACGACTGGGAGGACCGTTTGTGCTCGCGGGCCACGGACCGCAAAGTGCGGCCGTTCGAATGGGGGCTGGAATGGACCAAGGACTGGCCGGTGGCGCTGGAGAATCCGCGGAATGGGCACGACTCGCACGCCTATTTAAAGCTATTGAACCGGGCGGCGCTGGAATCGAGCGACCAGTTTTTCGCCTATCAGCCGCCTACGGATTTTGAGCTTACGGGCAACTTACTGCGCTTCACGAGCGCGGTGGAGACTCCGCACCCGGAAAACAACCGGGTGCACGGGCAGTGGTTTCCAGCCAAGCTGAAGCCGGGGGCGCGGCGCGTGGCGGCGCTGGTGCTGCCGCACTGGAATGCCTCGGCGACGCAGCATAATGCGTTGTGCGTGGGCCTGGCCAAGCTGGGAATTTCGGCGCTGCGGTTGAGTCCGCCGTATCACGATTACCGCATGCCGGCGGAACTCAAGCGGGCGGATTACGCGGTGTCTTCGAATATCGCACGCACGATAGACGCCACGCGGCAGGCGGTGATCGATACGCGCAGCGCGGTGGATTGGCTGGAGTCAGAGGGATATCAACGGGTGGGCGTTGTGGGCACCAGTTTAGGTTCGTGTTACGCATTTCTCGCGAGCACTCACGATCCGCGCATCGAGGTAAACGTCTTCAACCACTGCTCGACGTACTTTGCGGATGTGGTGTGGGAAGGGTTGTCGTCGAAACATATTCGGGAAAGCTTAGAGCCCCAGGTTACGCTGGAGCAATTGCGCGACGCATGGATGGTAATCAGCCCGCCGCATTATATTGAACGCTACGCGACGCTAAAGAAGAAGTCGCTGTTCATTTATGCGCGCTACGATACGACTTTTCCCTTGAAGTTTTCCGAGCAGGTGATCGCCAAGGCACGTGAGCTTAAGATGGACTACAAAGCGGTGGTGCTGCCTTGCGGGCATTATACGCTGGGGGAAACACCCTTCAAATTTCTGGACGGCTTCCACATTTGCAGTTTTCTGAAGCGCAATTTGTAGCTACAGATTCGCCGGAATCACGCCGATAGAAGCGGTGATGACGAGTATTCTGAATTTGCAGCCACACCCCTTGCCGGAAGCCGTCGAGGAGGAGCCAGGCCTGGAGCCGGCCGCTGAATACGAGCTCGTTTTGGGGCGGGCACAGGTGGCGAGCTGGCTGTTTGTCGGAGTGATTGCGGTGGCGGTTTGTGGTGCGTTGGCGTACTTAGCGGGTGAGACGGGGGCTCGCGCGATGGCTCGCCGGGTAGCGGCGGCGGCTCCCGTGGCGGCGGCGCTGCCACAAGCATCGCTGCTGGCGAAGGCCGAGCCTTTGGCGAAAGACGAGCCTTTGGCGAAACCCATTAGACCGCTGGTGGGAGATCCGGAAATCGGCAAGGTCTATTTGCAGGTAGGGGCGCTTGAGCGCGGCATGGCGGTGATTCTTGCGGAAGGAATGCGGGTGCATGGGCTCGAGGCGTTTGTCGCGCCAGGCCCGAACGATAAAATCTTTCGGGTGCTGGTAGGACCGCTGCCGGACCCCGACGCATTCCGCGACGCGATGTTGAAGGTGGACACTCTCGATCTGGCCACATTCGCCCGCAAATATCAGAAATAGCTCATCCGCGATTCGGGGCACCTGCTAAATTAACGGAGTGGACGGAGTCATCATTG
>JALYJH010000430.1 GCA_030775415.1 Acidobacteriota bacterium
CGTAGGCGGCGCTCCAGGGCAGGCCGGCGCGGCGGCTGGCGGATTGCAGGGCGTGAATGATGCTGGTGGAGGAGGATTTGGTGGAGGTGGCTTCGGCGGCGGTGGTTTCGGAGCACGCGGCGGCGGTGGCGGTGGCGGGTTTGGCGCTGGCCCGCGTGGACGCGGAGGCGCGGCGGGACGCGCTGGATTCATCGGGAATCGCCGCAACGCCGGCCAAAACCAGATTCGTGGATCTATTTTCTACACCACGGACAACTCGGTTGCCGACGCCTCGCCCTTCTCTTTGAACGGCGAGACCAACACTAAAGCTTCTTACGCGCAGAACAGATTCGGTTTCAATTTGGGCGGGCCGCTCGAAATTCCCAAGCTGTTTCGCGCGGAGAATACCTTCTTCGTCATCATCTACAACGGTAGCCTGGGACGCAATGGCATGAATCTCACCGGGACGGTTCCCACGCTGGCCGGGCGCGCCGGCGATTTTTCGGGAATCTCAACGGTGATCTACAATCCGGCCACGGGCCAGCCCTTTCCGGGCAATCGCATCTCGCAGATCAACTCCATTGCAGCCGGGCTGCTGCAATATATCCCGCTGCCCAATCAGCCGGGAACCGTCAACAACTACCGCCTGGTCGAAGCCGTTCCGAACAACAGCCAGAACCTGAATGCGCGAGTGAATCAGACGCTATCGCGCCGCGATCAGCTCAGTTTCGGAGTCAACTGGCAGGGCCGCGATTCGCAAACCCTGCAGGAGTACGGGTTCGTGGATCGGACGAGCGGAAATGGCATCAATGCCACGGTTAATTACCGGCATACCTTCGGAACCACAGTCTTTCAAAACTTCACGGCGACTTTCAACCGCAATAGCAGTCTAACTACTCCATTCTTTGCGAACGGCACTAACGTGGCCGCTGCTCTGGGCATTCAGGGCGCTTCATCGAGTCCCTTGAATTATGGGCCACCCACTATTACCTTCACCAACTTCGATTCGCTCACTGACGGGACCCCTTCGCAATCCGCGGTCTACAACCTCGGATTCACGGAGAGCCTCGCCATTCGCCGCGGTAGAAGTAACTGGACCTTCGGCGGCGGCTACACACGCTACTTCCGCAACACGGTAACCGATGCAAACGGCCGCGGCACCTTCAATTTCACGGGGCTCGCCACCAGCGAGCTGAACGCCAACGGACAACCGGTTGCGAACACGGGACTCGATTTCGCCGACTTTTTGTTGGGGCTGCCGCAATCCGATTCCATCCGCTATGGCAGCTCGAATACTTACTTCCGCGCGGCTTCCTATTACGTTTTCGGACAAGACGACTTTCGCGTTCTTAACAATCTGACGCTGAACCTTGGCTTGCGCTATGAATACTTCGCGCCCTGGAGCGAAAAATATGGACGCATCGCTAATCTCGATATCGCGCCCGGATTCACGGCGGTTTCCGTGGCGACGCCCGCGCAGCCGGGTCTTTATAGCGGGGCTTTTCCGAGCGGCCTGATCAATCCTGACCGCAATAACTTCGCGCCGCGCGCCGGACTCGCCTGGAAGCCGTGGAACGATAAGAATCACGTGGTGCGTATCGGTTATGGCATTTACTACAACCCCGCCATCTATAATCAATTCACATCGCGGCTCTCCGCCCAGCCGCCGTTTGCCCAATCGACCAGCGTCGAAACCAGCACGTTGAATCCGCTCACGCTGGCCGCGGGCCTCACCGTGACGCCGGACGGCAAAACCATTCTCAATACGTATGCCGTGAATCGCAATTATCAAACCATGTACGCGCAGAGCTGGAACGTGGGCTTCCAGTTTCAACTGCCCTCGGCGCTGGTAGGCGAGGTCAATTATCTGGGGACCAAGGGCACGCACCTGGACATTCAGGAAGCACCGAACCAGGCGCCCCCGGGAGCGGTCCTCACAGCGGAGCAGCGTCAGCTCATCAGCAATGCCACGGGCTTTACCTACGACACCCCGGACGGGAATTCCATTTACCACGCCTTGCAAGCGCGCCTAACGCGCCGCTTCCGCCGCAACCTCTCCTTTAACCTGCAGTACACTTTTTCGAAAGCCGTGGACGATTCTTCGACGCTGGGAGGCGCCGGTAACACCGTAGCGCAGAACTTTAACGATCTCTCCGCCGAACGCGGCCTTTCGAGCTTCGACCGCCGCCACGTCCTTACGGTCACTTCATTAATTCAATCGCCGGTGGGGTCGAACGGCGTGCTGGCCAACTCGCATTTTCTGGAGACGGCGCTCAAGGATTGGACTCTTTCCCCCACCGTCACTTTCGAAACCGGCACGCCGCTGACGGCGCGCGTTCTGGGTACTCAATCCGACACCGCGGGGACGGGCATCATCGGCAGTGGGCGCGCGAATGCCACCGGACTGCCCATCGAATCGAGCAACGGCTTCTTTAATCTGGCGGCCTTCACGGTTCCAGCTTCGGGCCAATTTGGCAATGCAGGGCGCAATACCATTCCCGGTCCCGGCCTCTTCTCAATGAATCTTTCGCTGCAGCGGACCGTCATATTGCATGAGCGCGCGCGCCTGCAAATCCGCGTGGATGCGAGCAACCTCACCAACCACGTGAACATCACCGGGATCAGCACGGTGGTTAACTCCATCACCTACGGCGCGCCGTCGTCCGCGGGCGCCATGCGCGCATTGAGCGCTACATTGAGGTTGAACTTCTGATGAAACGGGGAGGTTGAACTTCTGATGAAACGGGCGCTGTTTTTCGCGGCTGCATCCTTCCTGCTGGCCCAGGACGCCACCTTTAACGTCGATACCAAGCTGGTAGTGATCAACGTCACGGTCAAGGACAAGGCCGGGCGCCCTATCGCCGATTTGAAGAAGGAAGATTTTCAGTTGCTCGAAGACGGCGTGCCGCAAAAAGTCACGGTATTCGACCGCCAGGATCTGAGCAGCGAACCTCTGCCGCCGGTGTCCTTTTCGCAGCGTCCCCCCACGATCGAGGAACGCGCCGCGGCCCTGGCCCCAGGCAGTGTGGTGAATCAGCAAGTCCAGGGCGACCCTAAGCGCTTTGAGAATCGCCGTTTGATTGGACTCTATTTCGACATGAGTTCCATGGAGCCGACGGAACAGGCGCGCGCGCAGGAAGGGGCCGTGAAGTGGATCCAGTCGCAGATGACGGGGGCCGATCTGGTGGGCGTCATGACGTTCGGCAGCAAATTCCGCATGGTTCAGGAGTTCACCGATGATC
>JALYJH010000431.1 GCA_030775415.1 Acidobacteriota bacterium
CACCGTCGATGGTCTGCAGGATGTTGGTGCCATCGGTTGCGTTGCGAACACCCTGCGTCAGCTCGTTCACCGTGCTGCGCAAGCCGTTGGCGACCGCGAGGCCCGCGGCGTCGTCGCCGGAAGAATTTATTCGGTAGCCGGAAGTCAACTGGTTGATGGTCTGCGACTGGAAGTTGCTGTTCACCTGAAGATTGTTTTCGGCCGTTAACGCGGTCACGTTAGTTTGGAATGAAAGTGACATGTTTTTTCCTTTGCCTTAAAGTTTCCGGCGTCTCGCCGAACCCGACTGTTTTTCTCAGCGGTGTTATTCATGTCGCAGACACCCACCGAAATTTTAGTTTTAGTTCAAATATTTTTAAACGGTACCAAACAGTTACGAGTCCTAGCCGCGTCCTTCTATCTTTACTAGAAGACGCGGCCGCTCTTGCGATATGTAGTGTGGGAATAAATAAATGACCTCCACCACGCCCTTAACTGCCTCCGAACGCTACGCCCGATCCATACTTACAGCCTGGAACAGGCGCGCCATGAACGAGCTGGAATCTACCCTCCAACGATCGCCCGCCCTGGCTCTGGAAACCTTGTCAGCCGAGGAACGGGAACGCATGGAGTTGCTTCAAGACCTGGGCCAAGATCTTCTTATAGGAAACGCCGCCGGACCCGCGGAGAACGCTGCCCACCACAGCGCGGCGCTGGCTTTGGTGCGCCATCTCGCACGCTGCGGCCGTTAGCGCGTCTCTTCCACCTGAAACGCCCGCTTGTTTTCCGCGCTCAAGACGTGCCCCATCAATGTAAGATCGCCGTTTACTCGGCCCCGCAGCGGTTGGTTTAGTCCATGGTCGAAGCGGACCACTTGTCCTTGCCGCAGAGCCAGCAAGTCCCCAAACGAAAGTTTTGTGCCCTCCAGGAGCACTTCGAGCTCGACTTCCGCGTCTTCGAGCAGGCGCGCATTGCGGTCCTTATCCAGTGGCGAGGACGCGTCGGCCGTCAGTTCAGGCGCCTCAACAACTGTCTCCGCAGACTCGAAAAAGGCCCGCGGCACCGCCATTTCGAAATGACCGGATTGTTCGCCCAGATCGAGAGCGAAGGCGATGCGCAGCACCGAGAGTGCCGGCTCCGGACAGGGGGTCAACGAAGGATCGCTGTTGAGCGATTCGACCACAAACTCAACCGGTTTGAAAACCTGCCAGCTTTCGCCCAGGCAGCGCATCATCACCCGGCTGATCTCCTCCAGAAGACTCCATTCGATTTCCGTCAATTCGCGCGGCTCGGGCGATGGCTGGCCGCTGCCGCCGAGAAGCACTTCCAGCAGGGAGAGCACGGTGGCGGAATCTAAATACAGAATCATGCGTTCCTGTTCCGGATGCAGCCGCAGCTGGATCAAACAGCTGGGATGCGCAAGATTCTTCTGGAATTCACCGGCGGTAGTAACGTTCATCGCCGTCAGATTTACGTGGATCTCCGCCTGCAAAAACGTCGAAAGCACGTTCGCAAGAGATTTCGCGAAAATCTCGTGCAGGCTGCGCAGCTTGCGGAAGTGGGGAGTAGAATTCTGCTGGCCCAGGTCGAGCCTTGGGCCTGCGATTTTGCCGCTCTCTGGTGGCAGTAAATTCATAAGTGCACTTAGCGCTATGATCGTCCGCCTAAGAGGAATCCTTTAGGCGACAAGGCCTCACTTGGCGTTTCTAAGCCTTTATTTGAGCGTATACAATCCCGCTGTTTCTGCGATATGCAACTGTGCGGAATACGTCATCGGAAAGGTGGGTAACTCCATGATCAGGATCACCAGGCTAAACCACACCCCGCTGATTGTGAATTCGGACCTAATCGAACACATCGAGGTCACCCCGGATACCGTGATCACGCTAACCTCAGGGCAAAAATACATGGTTCTGGAGACTACGGAGGAAATCATTGAGCGGGTCATCTGCTTCCGCCAGCAGCTGCTTCGCAATCAATCTTTCCCATCCACCCTGGCAGCGGGAGCGAACCCGGCGGCCGCGTGTGGGATAGGAGAGCCGCGGTCCAATGGCTGAGAAAAAAGCCGCGGGCAAATCCAACCTTCGAGCCTCGCGTCCGGACATTTCCACTATCCTGGGAATCCTGGTGGCGGTCGGCGGCATCATCGGCGGACTGGTGATGGAGGGCGGCAAGGTTTCCGATGTCACCCAGATCACCGCCGCGATCGTCGTACTGGGTGGAACGCTAGGCGCCGTGATGATCACCTCCCCTCTGCAGACGTTAATCAGCGCGGCCAAGAGCCTTAAGAAAGTGTTTTTCGAGGAAATCACCGATACCCGCGCCGCCGTTGAGGAAATCATCGGCTACGCTACCAAGGCACGCAAGAACAGCATCATTTCACTCGAAGAAGACCTTGACAAAATCGCCGACCCTTTTCTGCGCAAGGCGCTATCGCTGGCGGTCGATGGCACCGATCTCCAGGAGCTCCGCACCATGATGGAGCTGGATCTCACGCAAGCGGAAAAGCTGGCTGAAAGCGACGCGAAAGTGTTCGAGGCCGCCGGCGGGTACTCCCCGACCATCGGCATCATCGGCGCAGTCATGGGTCTGATTCAAGTAATGAAACATCTGGAAAACATCGAAGAAGTGGGCCGTGGTATTGCCGTGGCCTTCGTAGCCACGGTATACGGCGTGGCGGTGGCCAATCTGTTCTTCCTCCCGGCCGCGAGCAAGATTAAGGCAAGGATCCATAACGATGTCTCCGCCAAGGAATTAATGCTCGAAGGCGTGATCAGCATCGTCGAGGGCATGAACCCGAAATTAATTCGCGTGAAACTCGAAGCCTTTCTGCATGGCGAGGACGGCGCTAAGAAAGCCAAGGCTGGCTCCGCCGCAGCCCAGGCCGGCCAGACCGTGGCAGCCGGTTAAATCTCAATGGCCAGGCGAAAAAAAGAGGCGGCTCACGAAAACCATGAGCGTTGGCTCGTATCCTACGCCGACTTCATCACGCTTCTATTTGCGTTTTTCGTGGTGATGTTCGCATCCTCGCAAACCGATAAATCCCGCGCCAAACAAATTTCAGAAGCCGTTGAAAAGGCTCTGGCGGATGGCAAAACGCTAGGTGTTCATCCGGCCGTAGCCACGATTCTCGGGGGCACGGTTGACGATAAAGGCCAAGGCAACGCGCAAATGAAAGGGCCCGGCGGCGCGCAGAAATCGGCCTACGAGCCCCCGCCGGAAAATATCATA
>JALYJH010000432.1 GCA_030775415.1 Acidobacteriota bacterium
GTACCGGGACATGATCGTAACCATTCGCGACATTGTCGCCGACATGGTTCAACGCGGCATGGATTTAAGCCAGGTAACGAACGCTTCACCCGCAAAGGCCTACGAGCGGGAGTACGGAGCGAAAACGGGGCCGTGGACCACCGGCAACTTCGTCGAAGCGGTGTTCAAAGGACTGGCGGCCAACAGATCGGCACAAAGAGGTGGCAAGTAATGGCGAGTCTTCGGATCCATATACATTTTCTCCCGCTCCTCTTCGCCGGACTCTTGGCGCTTTCACCAGCAAAAGGACAAGTCGCGGGGAGGGGCGGCCAGCCTGCTGTACCGCCTAAGGCCGAAGCCGATGCTCCGTTCGATATGACCGGCTACTGGGTTTCCGTGATCACACAAAACTGGCGTTACCGGATGGTGGTGCCTCCGAGGGGCGACTACATGGGAATCCCTTTGTCAGTGGCGGCCAAGCAGGTGGCGGATGCGTGGGACCCTGCAAAAGATGAAGCGGCCGGCGAGCAATGCAAAGGCTACAGCGCACCTGCGATCATGACGAATCCCGAGCATCTTCACATTACCTGGCAGGATGACCAGACGCTGCGCATGGACGTGGACGCTGGGACGCAGACGCGCCTGTTTCATTTCGGCAACTGGAAGTCAGCGGGAGCTGCTGCAAGCTGGCAGGGCGACTCGCTGGCGTCGTGGTCCCCGCGGGCGGGACTGGCGTTTGTAAGTTCCCCGAAAGCGCGCAGCCTTAAAGTAACCACCACGAATATGCGGCCCGGATATCTTCGTAAAAACGGCGTGCCCTTCGGCGCGGGTGCGACGCTTACGGAGTATTTCGATGTTTTTCAAGAACCCGAGGGCGAAACGTGGATGACCGTTACGATGCTGGTGCGGGACCCTGTGTATCTTGAAAACCCCTTGATTTGGAGCGCCCAGTTTAAGAAGCAAAGTGACGCGTCCGGATGGGATCCGGAACCTTGTTCGACGAAGTGGTGATCCACGGAGTGCAATATGAAGATGACTAGTGGAACGTTGCTGCCTGCCCTGCTGCTATTGGCAGGTCCTTCTCTGCTCGCCCAAGTTGATCTGTCGGGATCGTGGGCGGGTAGAAATTATGGAGATGTTGGCGTTAATCCGGGACCGGGTCCCCTTCCGGTTGAATATTTCGGCTTGCCGCTCAATGAGTCCGGCCGCGCTCGAGCGTTGCTGTTCGATTATTCGCAGGTTTCGAGTCCCGACCGTATCTGCGATCCGTATTCCACTCCTTACGTTCTGCTCGGCCCGCAGGGCATTAAGGTCTGGAACGAAACCGAAGTGCTCAACGGCTCGACGATCGCCTGGATTATCGGTGGATTTATAGACATTGCGCCCATCAAAATCTGGATGGATGGGCGGTCCCATCCTACAAAGAATGCTTCTCACTCGATTGACGGCTTCACTACCGGGTTCTGGGAGAACGACGTGCTGACCACTTACACAACGCACTTGACGGCGAGCATGGTCCGCCGCAATGGCGCGCCCAGCAGCGATCAAACCACGATGAGAATGCGCTTTGTACGTCATGGGGATCTGCTGACGGTCACGGGACGCATCGAAGATCCCGTGAATCTCGATGGCCCTTATTATGTAACGCGCGTTTTCCAGTTAACCGGCGGGCTTCCTATCCGAACCGTGGGCGGGCCCTGCGGGGGTGGACCTGAAGGCGTGCCGGAGGGCGTTGTGCGGCATTTTCTGCCGGGGAAGAATCCGTTCGTGAACCAGGTCACGGAGTATTATAATGTTCCACTGGAAGCGGTGCTGGGTGGTCCGGAGACGATGTATCCGGAATATCGCAAGAAACTGAAAGACAGCTACGTGATTCCAGCGAAATGTCCCAACATGTTTTTCAGGGGCCGGCAAGGTCCTGGCAGTTGCGGTGGCCCGGGGACTTATCCACTCGTACCGCAAAATTAGTTTCCTGAGGCGAAGGAGAAACATGAAAAGAACGATTGATTATTCCCCGTTATTGTTTATTGCCGTGGCATTCATAGCGTTATCCGCAGTCCGCGTTTCTGCTCAAGGCGGCAAGAGCCGGGAAGAACGGGCAACCTTGCCCGAGGCGCCCGCCATAGGCTTCTTCGGCAGCTACCGCGTCGCTGCCGACAAAAAAGATCCCGCGAAACTTCCGATCATTGGGGCATGGCGGATTAATTTCGAAAAATCCGATCCAGCGATGAAGCTACAGGGGCGCTTTAAGCAAACCGGCACAACTATCTACACGGCGGTGAACGGGGGCATCAAAACCGAAACCTTCCTTTTTTATCCGCCGAAGGACGACAGCTACAAGACTACTTTCACCGACGATGGGCGCGAATACTGGTTCAAACTCGACGGTAAGAATATCTATGAAAATCCGCAGGGGCCGAATGGTTTAGGGCAAACGGTTGGCATGTGGCTGGTGGACCGCAATACGCTTTATCGAGAACGCATGACCAAGGGCGTAGTGGATGAACGAGTCCTTTATCGCGTGTCGCCGGATGGCAAGACGCTTGTGTGGACCACCTTTAATGCGGCTGGGGATAGCGCGCATGTGGTGTGGGACAGAATCGATTTACCGCCGCGATAGGGACGCGAGGGGCACGGAGCGAGCCCACCAGTCCACGCTCACCGATTAGCTTCCGTCTCCTTACGCGGCCGGCGGGCGGGACGCGCGGCGTGCACGCGACGATATCCAAGCGCTTGCTCCAGAATGCCGGGAAGCCGTGAGGCGTCTGACGGCGGGCGAAAGCACGCGATTCCACCACATGATGAGTGCCGAGCCCAGGAGCACCACGGGAATGAACCCCAGCAGGACCCACAGAGCTTTCAAGGGCCAGCCGCCGAAGTTTCCGTAATGCAGGGAGGAGAAATCGCGCAGGATTTTTCCACCTAAAGTAAGCGGCCTGCGGCGGCGGCGCGGCCCGGTCCCGGTGGAGAAACTGGGGGCATTTTGGGGGGCTCCCTGTAGCTGCGGCTGGGGCGGGGGATTGATGGGCGTGAATACTTCGATGGCGGCGCGGAAGGGCTGCGGGTAGACGAAGTAAAAACCTGTGGTGCCCCACATGAAGACCAGCGCGAAACTCCAGAAGCCGAGTGCGCTGTGCAGGTCCCAGTTCATGCGCTTCCAGCCGACGCCGCGGCGCAGGGTCAGATTGCGCCGCCAATTGGCGACTCCCCGCCACCACACGACCAAGC
>JALYJH010000433.1 GCA_030775415.1 Acidobacteriota bacterium
CATGCTCAAGTACACCCGTAACTCCGTAATCGCCTTCGATTTCGGCGAAGCCCTCAGCTTCGTCGGCGAAACCGGCCCCTACCTGCAATACGCAACCCTGAGAGCACGCCGGATCTTACTAAAGTTCAAGGAGCGCGATCAAGTCCTACCCGACTTTCAAGGCGCACTTTCCCGTGAAGCCATGTCCCGCCAGCTAGCCGACGAAGACTGCTGGCAGCTATTACTAGCCGCGTCCAAAGCCGACTTCGCCGTAGAACGCGCCGTCGCCAGCGGCGAGCCCGCCCACGTAGCCCGCTTCGCCTTCGACCTGGCGCAAGCCTTCAGCAGCTTCTATCAAAAATTCCACGTCCTAGACGAGCCCGACCCAGAAAAGAAAACCTTCCTCCTGTGGATGACCGAATATTTCCGCACCCAGCTAGAACGCACGCTAGCCGTCCTGGGAATTGAAGTTCCGGAATACATGTAGATTGGCTTACCTGTCGATCCATTCATTTCCCGTCCCAACAGTCGTTCATGATTCGTGCTCACAACCCAATTACATCGCGCTAAAATAGAAGTGATCCCATGACAAGTCTGAACTCCTTTGGCGCCGCAGGCCAGCTTCAAGCCGGCGGCCGCAGCTATGAGATTTTCCGCCTCGCCGCCCTCGAAAAAGCCGGCGTCAATCTCTCCCGCATCCCCTATTCCATAAAGATTCTTCTCGAAAACCTGCTGCGCTTCGAGGACGGCACCACCGTCAAGCGCTCCGACATTGAATACGTCGCGAAGTGGGACACCAAAGCCGACGCCTGCGAGATAAACTTCCGCCCGGCGCGCGTCGTCCTGCAGGATTTCACCGGCGTTCCCTGCGTCGTCGATCTCGCCGCCATGCGCGACGCCCTCAAGAAAATGGGCGCCGATCCCAAGAAAGCCAATCCATTAGTCCCGGTGGATCTGGTGATCGATCATTCCGTGCAAGTCGATCACTATGGCACCAACGATGCCTTCCAGTTGAACGCGCTGCTCGAATTCCAGCGCAACCAGGAACGCTATGCATTCCTCCGCTGGGGCCAGTCAGCGTTCCAAAATTTCCGCGCCGTGCCGCCCGATACCGGCATCGTCCACCAGGTCAATCTTGAATACCTCGCGTCCGTGGTCATGACCATGGATGGAGCCGCCTATCCCGACACCGTGGTCGGCACCGATTCTCACACCACCATGATCAACGGCCTCGGCGTAGTCGGCTGGGGCGTCGGCGGCATCGAAGCCGAAGCCTGCATGCTCGGTCAGCCCGCCACCATGCTTCTCCCACAGGTCGTCGGTTTTAAGATGACCGGCAAGCTGCCCGAAGGCGCCACGGCCACTGATCTCGTCTTGACCGTCACTCAAATGCTGCGCAAGAAAGGCGTCGTCGGCAAGTTCGTCGAGTTCTACGGCGACGGCCTCAACGCCCTCAGCCTTGCCGATCGCGCCACCATTTCCAACATGGCTCCCGAGTACGGCGCCACCATTGGCGTGTTCCCCATTGACGAAGCCGCGCTTGAATATCTGCGCCTCACCAACCGCCCCGCCGAGCAGGTAGCCCTCGTCGAAGCCTACGCGAAGGAGCAAGGACTCTTCCGCATCGCCGGAGCCCCCGACCCCGTTTTCACCGACACTCTTTCGCTCGACCTGGCCGCCGTAGTCCCGTCGCTGGCGGGCCCCAAACGCCCGCAGGATCGCATTAACCTGCCTGACGTCAAAAAGAATTTTCTCGACGGCCTCGGCGCCGCGCCCAAAACCGCTGCCATTAAAATGAACGGCGCGGGCGCTACCATCCAGGACGGCAGCGTAGTCATCGCCGCTATCACTAGTTGCACCAACACCTCAAATCCGTCGGTGCTGGTAGCCGCAGGCTTAGTCGCGAAGAAAGCCGTCGAGCGCGGCCTTACCTCCAAGCCTTGGGTCAAGACCAGCCTGGCACCCGGCTCCAAAGTCGTTATGGATTACCTCAGCGAAGCCGGCCTCCTCCCCGCGCTCGAAGCCCTGAAATTTAACTTGGTCGGCTACGGCTGCACCACCTGCATCGGCAACAGCGGACCGCTCCCCGACGAGGTCGCCGCCGGCGTGAATTCCGGAAAACTAACCGTTGCCGCCGTCCTCTCCGGCAACCGCAACTTCGAAGGCCGCGTGAATCCGTTAGTGAAGGCCAACTACCTCGCATCACCCCCGTTGGTGGTCGCCTACGCCATCGCTGGCCGCGTCGACCTGGATCTCACCCACGAGCCCCTTGGCCAGGACCCTTCCGGCGAAGACGTCTTCCTCCGCGACATTTGGCCCACCAATCAGGAAGTCCAGGCCGCCGTCAAGAAAAGCGTGCACCGCGAAATGTTCGCAAAACAATACGCCGACGTTTTTGAAGGCGACGCCAGTTGGCGCGGCATGAAAGTCCCGCAAGGCGATCTCTACATCTGGGACAACGCCTCCACCTACATCAAACGCGCTCCCTACTTCGACGCCATGGTCGACCCCAAGACCTTCGTCAAAGACATGAAGGGACTCCGCGTTCTGGCTCTGCTCGGCGATTCCGTCACCACCGATCACATTTCCCCCGCTGGAAACATCGCCAAAGACAGCCCCGCCGCCCAATACCTCGGGTCGCTCGGCGTCAAGCCAGGCGACTTCAATTCCTACGGCGCGCGCCGCGGTAATCACGAAATCATGGTCCGCGGAACGTTTGCGAACATCCGCCTGCGCAACCAGCTCGCCCCCGGCACCGAAGGGGGCTGGACCCGCCACGTCCCCTCCGGCGAACAAATGCTGATCTACGATGCCTCCGTGCGCTACCAAAAAGAAGGCACGCCGCTCTTTGTCATCGCCGGCAAAGAATACGGCACCGGCTCCTCGCGCGATTGGGCCGCCAAAGGCACGCTGTTGCTGGGAGTGAAAGCCGTCATTGCCGAAAGCTTTGAACGCATCCATCGCTCGAACTTAGTCGGGATGGGCGTCCTTCCGCTGCAATTCACCGAAGGCGATTCCCGCGAGTCACTGGGCCTCAGCGGCCAGGAATCCTTCGCCATCGAAGGGATTCCCGCCGCCGTCGACTCCGCTGGTAAATCGCGCGCCAAGATCACCGCCACTCTGGACGGCGCGACGAAAACTTTCGAAGCCATCGTCCGCATCGACACGCCGCAGGAAGCCGAATATTACCGCAGCGGTGGAATTCTGCCCTACGTGCTGC
>JALYJH010000434.1 GCA_030775415.1 Acidobacteriota bacterium
GTCTTGTACTGGGCGGCGGAGTGGACCTGAAATTAGGTCCGCTGCATCTTACTCCCGAAATTCGTTATACGGGCTGGACTTCTCGCCACTTCGACAGCCCCGGGACCCTGCTGCAGTCGAATCGCAATGTAGCGGCCGTGATGCTTGGCATCGGATTCTAGCGGTCTGCGCCGCGCGATTCTACAATGGGAAGAATGCATAAAACATTTTCCCTGTTCCTTGTGGGGATCGCGCCGCTGCTCGCCCAAGGGCCGTTTGGATTTGGCCTCAAGGCGGGTGTTCCATTGAACGATGCGCTGACGGCCGATTGTGGCGCGGCTATTTCTTACATCGAAAATACCCATCGCTACGTGATCGGCCCGTTCGTCGAAGTGCGCCTGCCATCGCGGTTCTCAGTCGAGGTGGATGCCCTCTACCGCAGCTACGACTATAGCCAACCGCCGGGCGACTTTTTAGTGCCACGATCCGTATCTTCCGGCACCTGGGAATTCCCGGTGCTGGCGCGCAAGGCTCTTTTGGGCGGACCCATTCAGCCGTACATCGAAGGAGGCGTCGCACTCAGCCACTTATCGGTGAATGACGTAATCGAATTAAATCACCGCAATAACTACGGAATTGTACTCGGAGCCGGAGTCTCCTTTCACCTGGGCTTATTCCGTGTTGCCCCGGAGATCCGTTATAACGGGTGGGCCTTCAAGGGTTTCGATAGCCCCACAGGCTTGTTGCAATCCAATCGCAATCAAATGTCGATCCTGGTCGGAATCGGTTTCTAACGGCCTCGCCCGCGCTGCTACCACTTCTTCGAAGTCCCGGCTATTCCCACGCAAATTCGCTCTCGGAATAATCCCGCCTCGGTCTAACCCGAATTAGGACTTATCCCCTTCCGCCCTTGCCGATACCTTTCTTGGTGATGATCCACTTACTCCTGGCAGTGGCGGAGATTTAGTGGGGTCCGAGTCGGGCTGCGTTTTTGTCCGCGGAGTTCGGGAATAGAAGGGGAATGAGGCACCATGGTTTGCGGCATACGTTCGTTTCCGGACGTGATAGCGGCAGTTCTATTGCTTTCGTCATGCTGTCCGGACAGCGCATGGGCGCAGGCGGCTCCTCCGATGGGCACGGCGCGGAGTTTCGCGGTCCTGGGTGCTTCGGCCGTTACGAATACGGGGGCGACATCCCTTATTGGGGATGCGGGTGTTAGTCCAGGCAGCTCCATCACCGGTTTTCCGCCGGGGACGGTGAGCGGCACAATCCATGCGGCCGATGCCACAGCGGCGCAGGCCCAGGTGGATGCCGCTACGGCTTACAATTTCCTGGCCGGCGAAACTTGTGGCATCAATTTGACGGGCCAAAACCTGGGCGGATTGACGCTGGCGCCAGGAGTTTATTGTTTCGATACGTCGGCGCAGTTGACAGGAACTCTCAACCTAAACGCTGCGGGAGACCCAAACGCGGTATTTGTCTTTCTCATAGGCAGCACGCTCACCACGGCCTCGAATTCAGCGGTAATCCTGAGTGGGGGCTCACCCTGCGGCGTATATTTCCAGGTGGGCAGCTCGGCCACGCTGGGCACGGGCACGCAGTTTGCCGGAAACATTTTCGCATTGGCGTCTATCACCATGACCACCGGCGCGAGCGTGAGCGGCGGCAGCTACGCGCTGAACGCTGCCGTGACCATGGATACCAATGTAGCCACCGCCTGCCAGGGAACGCTGCAGGTCTGTAAGGTGGCCGGAAGTGGCGTGGTTGCAGGAACGAACTTCGCGTTCAGCGTAGCAGGAACGCCGCTGACGATTCCGGCGGGCCCGGCGCCAGTAGGATCTTGCAGTGCCGCACTGGTGGTGCCGGCTCTCCCGGCGGCGATCATTGAAACGCTACCATCCGGCACTATTTTGGCTTCGGTGAACACTCTGCCGGGCGCCGGGTTATTGATCAGCAGCGATTTGGCCGCGGGCGCCGCCACTGTGGCTATTGATCCCGGAGGTCAGACCGTCGCTACTTTTGTGGACACCATTCCACCGCCGCCCACGACGGGTTTTTTGCAAATCTGCAAGATTGCTGGAAACGGCATACCAATAGGGACGAATTTCACGTTCAACGTGGCGGGAACGCCGGTCACGGTGGCGGCGGGTCCGCCCAGCTTAGGTACATGCGGCCAGGCGCTGACCCTGCCTGCCGGCCAAGTACTGATCGCCGAGACTCTCCCTCCCGGTACCGTGCTGACGGAGGTCTCCACGCTCCCTAGCGCGGGCTTGCTTTTTGCCAACGATTTAGCGGCGGGCACGGCCACGGTGACGGTGATTGCCGGAGCGCAGACGATAGCTACCTTCACCGACGCCGCGGCGCCCATCACGGGATTTCTGCAGATCTGTAAAGTGGCGGGTGCGGGCGTTGTCGAAGGAACGCTATTTACGTTCAGTGTGGCCGGGGCACCCATTGTCATACCGGCCGGTGCCGCGCCGATAGGTTCCTGCGGCACGCGCCTGGAATTGCCAAGCGGGCCCGTGAGCATAAATGAGGTTCTCACCACAGGCGTACAGCTGAACTCCATCAGCGTAACTCCTGACGGATCGCTGGTGAGCAGCGATCTGGAGGCGGGCGATGCTACGGTGACCATCGCTCCAGGACAGACGACAGCGGTTATTTTTGAGAATGCCAGGATTCCCGCGCCGCTCACTGGATTCTTGCAGATTTGCAAAGTCGCCGGGGCCGGGGTTGTGAGCGGCACTAATTTCTTGTTCATGGTGGCCGGAGCGCCAGTGACGGTCCCCGCCGGAGCGGCGCCGGGGGGCACCTGCAGCGCCGCTTTCAGCGAGCCGGCAGGTCCGGTAAGCATAGCGGAAACGTTGCTCTCCGGCACAGTGCTGACAGCCGTGTCGACGATGCCCAGCGGAATGTTGGTCGCGAGTAATCTGGCCGCGGGGACGGCTACCGTAACCGTGCCCAGCGGCGGGCAAACCATTGTCACTTTCGTCGATACGATTCCGGCGGGACCCACCACGGGATTCCTGCAGATCTGCAAGGTTGCAGGTGCGGGTGTCGCTGTCGGAACCAACTTCGCCTTCAGCGTCGCGGGTATTCCGGTGATTGTAGCCGCGGGTCCTGCTCCAGGGGGAACATGCAGCCCGGCGCTGGTTGAGCAGGCCGGCGCCGTGAGCATTCTCGAGACGTTAGCCTACTGGGACTACGCTGGCCGCTGT
>JALYJH010000435.1 GCA_030775415.1 Acidobacteriota bacterium
ACAGCAAGAAACCCTTCGAGGCGGTGGCCAGTGCCTTTTCTGACGGCGTGGGCCACACTGACCTGGGCGCGTTTCAGAGTTATCTGGACGCGGCGCAGACCTTCGCGGAAATGGAAAGCGTGATTCGCGGCGCGCTGGCTCCGTCGGGCTTCATGGAATTCGCGCGTTATGACCTGGGCGCTTTCCTTCGGAAAGAGAGCGGAAGCGATACTCCGAAGATCATTCGTTTCGTGGTGGGTAATCCGCTCATCATGAAAGAAATGGTGAAGCATGTGCCTGATGCCGGGTCGTACGCTCCCGTCACGGTGCTGATTGACGAGCGTGCCAACGGCGTGCATCTTTCCTACGACACCATGGTTGAGTTTCTGGCTCCCTATGGGAATGAGCAGGCGCTGAGCGTGGCGCGCGACCTGGACGCGAAGGTGGAGCGCCTGCTCCGCCAAGCTGCCGCGTAAAATAAAAAGAGCCGCCCCGGCTCGTTATGGCCGACACTCCCGATCCCACCGATTTCATGTTCCCCAAGCTGGACGATGCGCAGATCGCGCGGCTGGCTCCTTTTGGGCGCGAACTGCAGACGCGAGCCGGTGAACTTGTGGCGGAACAGGGCGACGCTCACCGCGGAGTCTTCGTGGTCCTCAGCGGCGGCCTGGAATTGCTCTCGGTTTCGGCGGCGGGCGAAGCGCGCTTGCGTGTTCTGAGCCGTGGAGAATTCAACGGCGAGGTGAATATGCTTTCGGGCCGGCGCAGTATGGTCCGGCTGCGGACGCCGGAAGCCAGCACCCTGTTCGAAATCGATCGCGCCCATTTGCGCCAGATCATGCAGACGGATGCCGAGCTGGGCGAGATTTTCCTCAACGCCTTCATTCAACGCCGCGTGTATTTGGTCGCTCATTCGCTGGGGGATGCGGTGCTGGTGGGGTCCAATCATTCGAGCGATACGCTGCGGCTGCGCGAATTTTTGACGCGCAACGGCCATCCGCACACATTTCTGGATGTCGACGCCGATGCGTCGGTCAGCGACCTTCTGGAACAGTTCGGCCTGGGCGTCCGCGATATTCCGGTGCTGATCTGCCGCGGCGAAAAAGCTCTGCGCAATCCCACGAACTCCGAGGCGGCGGCGTGTTTCGGCTTCAACGATGAGATCGATCAAGGGGACGTGTGCGATCTGGTGGTGGTTGGAGCGGGGCCGAGCGGGCTGGCGGCGGCGGTGTATGGGGCTTCCGAGGGCCTGAGTGTGATGGTGATCGAGAAGAACGCGCCCGGCGGGCAAGCCGGCTCGAGTTCGCGGATCGAAAACTATTTGGGATTTCCCATGGGGATTTCCGGGCAGGAACTTTCGAATCGAGCTTTCATCCAGGCGGAGAAGTTTGGGGCGCGGATTTCCATCGCACGGGCGGCGACGGCGCTCAAGGTTGAGCGCCCCACGTACACGATCAAACTGGACGACGGAAAAATAGCGCGCGGGCGGGCGGTTATCATGGCGGCGGGGAGCCGCTATCGCCGGCTGGATGTGCCGAATCTGGCCCAGTTCGAAGGTACGGGAATCTACTACGGCGCGACCCATGTGGAGGCGGCGGGGTGCCGCGATCTGGAGATTGCGGTGGTGGGCGGCGGGAACTCGGCGGGACAGGCGGCGATGTTTCTTTCTTCCATCGCCACGCATGTTTACCTGCTGGTGCGCGGGCCCTGCCTGGCGAAGACCATGTCGCAGTATTTGATCTCACGTATCGAGGCGAGTCCGCGAATTACGGTAATGACGTGGACGCGCATCGAGGGGCTGGAAGGCGGCGATCATCTGGAGCGCATTTCGTGGCGCAACACCAAGCCCGGCGAAAGCGGCGTTCTTGAAACGCGGCACGTTTTCGTGATGACAGGCGCGGACCCGAACACGGAGTGGCTCAAGGACTGCGTGGAACTGGATGGCCAGGGTTTTATCAAAACTGGTACGGAGATAGGGCCGGCGTGGCCGCTGCGGCGCAGTCCTTACATGTTGGAAACGAGTTTGCCGGGAGTTTTCGCGGTAGGCGATATTCGCGCGGGGAGCGTGAAGCGGGTGGCTTCAGCGGTGGGCGAGGGGTCAATGGCGGTGCAGTTCGTGCACAGAGTTCTGGCGGAATAACACTAAGCGAGATTAGATCAGGCGGGGCGAGCAGTCAGGAACGCCAGGAATTCCTGGGTATCTTTAGTCATACCTTTGGAAAAGCTGGCGACTACTTTGCCGTCGGGGTCGACGATGGCGTAATAGGGAATGGCCACGGTGGAGAATTTTTCGTCCTGCAATTTTTGATTTTCTTCCGATTCTTTGTCGGTGCCGTCGGTGTAGAGTTCCACCAGCACCAGGTTTTTCGCGGCTTCGGCGATCTCAGGGCGGGGGAACATGTTGGCTTTCATCCAGTGGCAATTAGTGCAGGCGTAGCCGGTGAACGTGACCAGCACGAGCTTGTTTTCGGCGCGCGCTTGCGAGAGGGCTTGTTGGTACTGGTTCTTCATCCACACTTGCTGGGTGGATGCGTGGTTGTTGAGAAGGCCGCTCGTGGACGATGCGGGTGGAACGTAGGCGTCGAGTTCGCCTAGTGGGGCGCCGAACATACCGGGGAGCAGGCTGAATGAGAAGATCAGCAAGACGCTGGCGACGATCAAGCGCCCGATGCCCAGGCGGTCGGTTTCTTCGTTTCCTTCGAGCTTTAAAAGACCCAGCAAATATAAGCCAGCGAGTGCGAAGAGCACGAACCAGCCGGCCAGGAAGCGCTCGCGGGTAATCCAACCTAGCTGTAAAACTTGATCGATGTTGGAGGCGTACTTTAGCATCGCGGCCAACAATACGAATCCCATGACTACTTTTACGCGGGCTAGCCAGCCGCCGCTTTTCGGAAGTTTCTTGAGGTAGCCAGGGAAGGCGGCCAGGAAGAAGAAAGGCGATGCCAG
The DNA here is from genome assembly GCA_030775415.1 of Acidobacteriota bacterium. GTDB lineage: Bacteria > Acidobacteriota > Terriglobia > Bryobacterales > Bryobacteraceae > Palsa-187. The sequence goes on from JALYJH010000435.1 coordinate 2,926, forward strand.
GCCGGCGGCGAAGCTGACCATTCCTAACACCGGTTGCGCGCCTGTGGATTGTACGGACGCCACCAGCAAGCTTCCCATGAACGGGCCGATGCAGGCGAAGGATGTCAGGGTGAAGGTCAGGCCCATCAGCAGCGTGCCAAGGTAGCCGCCGCGGCGGGAAGCGGAATCGAGTTTAGTGAGCATGCTGGAGGGGAGCGTGATTTCGAAGGCTCCTAGCAAGCTCAGAGCGAAGGCTCCGAAGACCAGCGTGATGAATCCGTTTAC
>JALYJH010000436.1 GCA_030775415.1 Acidobacteriota bacterium
GCTTCTGAGTTGCCCCCGCCTCCGCGTGGGGCCGGGAAACTATTTGCACGGCCAGGCTTTGCCCCAAGCAGTTGGATAGCTGCAATTGGCAACTGTTGCACTCCATCAGGTGTTTCTCAGTAAAAGGGACCTTTTCGGCTTCCAGTTTCCCGCGGAGGTAAAGCTCCAGGTCGTCTTCGTGTGGATGAGCCGCACTTAGTTTCGCGAGCATAGGGCGTCAGCATATCACGATCCTTCCCGCTAAATGCATGAGGTGGATGAAATACGGCCCAGACGGTATAAGGGGAATACAGGCCAGACAGTACAGACAATATAGCGTGCATGGGAACATGCTCCATGACCCGCTGTCGAGGGTTCGCCGACTGAACAACCCCGAGGTCTCACCGCTTTACCAACGCGAATCCATAGCGAGATCGAGCGGAATTCGAACGCTTTGGGAATCGTAAATGGATGGCCAACGGCGCCGCGGCTGGGAGTTCGAACAAGGCAGTGCAAATTAGGGATTGACACCCTCTGTTCGCGAATGTAAAGTACGTCGTGTAGGCAAGGCTATGGCAGAGTGCGCTTACTGCAAAGCGGAAACTCAACTGTACGATCGCACGGTACCGATCTGCACGAAGTGCTCCGCGGCAAGGGACGGAAATCCGCGCAAGCCATCTACGTCAGAGCAAAACGTTCCCGCTCGTTTGTTGCAGGAGCTTCTGGAGGCGACCGCTCAATCCAATCAAGCCGCGCGGGAGTTCAAGTTCCCGCTGTCCAACTTTCCGAGTGGGCTGCCGCATCCGGACGGTAGCCAGCGGGTTCAGAATGCTTCCCAAAATCTGACGCTTGCGCGCAAAGCGCTGACGAAGGCTCACCGGCGGCTGACCGATTACCATCAGAGCGGCTTAATTCCGAAAGACCTGAAGCAGGCCGGATAAAGATTGGGCGGCAACTTGCTGTCACTTGCCCATGATCATGCTACTCGCATTTATTCTGGCAGGGCTTTTGGTGGTGGGTGTGGTAGCAGCCTTCCTGCTCTACGTGTCCGTGCTATCCATCGTAACTGCGGTGGCGATTATCACGGGATTACTGGGAGCTTTGGTTTTCGGGTATTGGGCGGGTTTCCGGGGATGCGAAGTGACGCGGGGCAGGGCGAGGCCTGCTCTTAACGGCAGTGCCGTAAGGACAAGCCCCGTCCGCGTCTAATTCAGCCCGCGTTTAATGATGGAGCAGGAACCATGCGACCAGCAGAACTCCAGGAACTCCTAGCGCCCATGCAATGATGTATCCCATAGCTACCTCCGCTGGATACGTTGCAACTAGGGAACCAAAGTTGGGCTTACGAATTTGCAACGTTGTGTGGCGTTGTTTCGGCAAATTTTCCTGACGCAGGCGTCCATGAGGATCTAACGCACTTACAAGAGTGCAGTCCCTGGTGATGTTCCCTGTCGTTCGCGGACTGCGGCAGACGCAATCGATGCACGTTTTGCGGCTTCGAAGCTCCCCAGTGTCATTGGATCGAATTGTTTTGCCACACCGCGTTTTTCCGGATTGGGGCGGGAATCTGATTGAATCGCACGCCCTGGAGGGCGCTTGCCGATGAATGCAATCAATACCGCGCTGCTGAAGGCCAAGTCGGCATTGCGCTGGCGCCGCGCTACCTCGGAGACGAATAAGATGGTGCGCAGCGGCGGGAATCTGGCGCCCACCTTCATGCGCGACTTTCCACCGCCGGGGGCGCTGCCTCTGATTCTCAATGGACAAGGGATCGGTGCCATCGGTGCTTAAAGGAGCGAAGCAGCAAAGCATTTTTGCCGTGCGCGCCGACAGTATGCGGTTGGGCGGAGCTATTGGACTTCGGTCAAAGCAGGTTCCACTCCCGGATGAGAGTCGGGCGACGACGGCTGGTCAACTGACGTGTGAGGGTCAACTCCCAGGTATTCGAGAGCTTCGGTTAAACTGCTCACAAACTTATCCGGGCGGGTGGGTTGAAAGCGCTGCAAGGCGCGTTCGCTGTCGCCGGTAAAGCCCCATACGCCGATTAGGATTTTTGTTTGCGGATATTTCGCGCGCAGTTGCCGGTTGAGGGTGCGGGCGTGCGAAAAGGCGAACGGCGGAGTGGAGGAAATGCAGAAGACATCGTTCGCGTTGGGGGCTACTAGATCCAAAATGCTGCCGGAAGTGGTGCCGACGGGAAAGGATACGGTAACTTGGCCGCCGTGTTCTAACAACTGTGCCAGCATGGCGGCGGCGATTTCATCGGCTTCATCGTGAGCAGGAAGGCACAGCATGCGTCCCTGCGCCTCCAGTTGGGGACGGTGGACCGCACTTTCAAGGGTGGCGTTTTGCGCGCTTTCGGAATATTCGGCTAAAACTTCGCGCAGGCTTAAAAACAGAAATTCTTCGCGCTCGGGATCGAGGGCGCCTTTGTGGCGGTCCTGTTCAGCCAGCGTGAGAGCCGGCAGGATTACGCCGTCATATAGCCCCAGCAGCGAGTGTTCGGCGCGGTAAGCTTCCATGACGGCACGCGCTTCTTGTTCGTCCATAGCGAGCAGGCGCTGGTAGAGGTGGGCTTCGGGCGTGAGCGCGGGTTGATCGCCCAGAAGGATATGGAGAAAAGCCAAGTGCGGTACGTGGCGGCCGAGCACGACCAGGCAAACAGTGAGCGGAGTGGAGAGGATCAAGCCCACGGGTCCCCAAAGAGCGGCCCAGAAGACGGTGGTGAGCAGCAGCGCCAGCGAGGAAATTCCGGTATGCGCTCCGTAAAGCCTGGGCTCGACCAGGTTCGCCGTGATTCCTTCGAGAATAATAAACAGCACGAATACCAGAAGCGGTTGCAGCCAGTTATTAAAGACCGCCAGTGACAGAACCAAGGGCAGCAAGCCGGCCACTACGGATCCAATATAAGGAATGATGCGGAACAGCGCGGCCACGGTTCCCCACAACGCGGCGTAGGGAACACCAATGAAGTAAAGGCCCAGGCCGCAGAGGGTGCCGAAGGCGGCGTTCACGAGAAACTGCAGCATCAAATAGCGGCTGACACGATGCGTAGCGTCGTCGAGCGCTTGCGTCATTACATTGAGGCGGCTCATCCCCGCCAGACGGAAGAGGCGGTTGCGCAGCTCGGCTTCCTCGACCAGCAGGAAGAGGGTGAAGACCAGAACGATTCCGAGGATCGCCAGCGGACCCAGAAAGGGGCGCG
>JALYJH010000437.1 GCA_030775415.1 Acidobacteriota bacterium
GGTGGAGCCGCCGTCGATGAGGCGGGCAATGTTGGGATGGTTCAGACTGGCGAGCACTTGGCGCTCGGTGCGGAAGCGGCGAAGGATTTCCTGGGAGTTCATGCCGCGGTTCACCATTTTGATGGCTACCTGCCGCTTATACTCTTTGTCAAAGCGGGCGGCGAGCCAGACGTCTCCCATGCCTCCCCGGCCAATGCGGCGCTCGAATTGGTAAGGACCGACGCGATACCCCTGCGGGTAGTCGGTGATGTCGTCTTGTTGGGAAATGATTTGGCTCAATTGAGCGGCGGGTGTTTCGAGGAATTCATCGGAGTGCTCGTGGCTGCGCAGAAGGGTTTCTACTTCCTGGCGCAATTCGTCATCGCGCGCGCAGAGGACGCGGAGGTAGGCGGCGCGATCTTTGGCGGGGCGATCGAGGGCGCCGTCAAAAACCTGCCGGATTTGCGCCCAACGCTGAGGCGTCAAGAGATCCTCCGGAAATTTCGCGATGCAGGAAAGCGCGCGCGGAACTCCAACTGCGCTTGATAGTCGCGGGCGAAACGCCCATGACTTCAGCGGTTTCCTCCACCGAGAGGCCAGCGAAGAAGCGGAGCTCGACTAATTTCGCCTGCTTGCTGTCGAGTATCGCAAGTTTTTCGAGAGCGGAGTCGAGCAGGATCATGTCAACGGGACGCTGCTCGCAGATAGCCATGGTGTCTTCGAGCAACACCTTTTGATCGTCGCCTCCGCGGCGGGCTGCGCGATGTTTGCGGGCGTAGTCGAGCAGGACGCGGCGCATCTGGGTCGCGGCGACGGCCATGAAGTGGCCGCGGCTTTCAAGCGGGGCGCGCTGGTCGACGAGACGGATATAGGCTTCGTGTACTAAGGCGGTGGGTTGCATGGTGTGCTCGCCGCGTTCGCGCCGGAAATAGGAGCGGGCGAGGCGGTGCAACTCGTCGTATACCAGAGGAAGCAGGTTATTGACTGCGTCTTGCTGTCCGCGTCCGATCTCTCCGAGTAAGCGAGTGACCTCGCCGTTTTCGCCCAAGGCGCGTTCTTCCATAGGCTCTTCGTGAATTATATCGCGGTGGAGGTTTGAACGGAACATCGCGGGCCCCCCAGGATTCAGCGGAGAGTTCCGATACGAGAAGGTGATGCGAAGCTATTTTCTTCGCTTAGAGCATCCGGCCCGAGGATGTGCGAGCCGCGGCCACCACTCGAGCCGAGGGAAATGAGGCGCTGCGGATTGGCAGACAGGATGATTTGGAGAGGATTCGACGGATCGGCTTCGGGAGTGCGTGCTCCCATTCGCCGGGAGACGACGGCCAGGTACTTGAGGATGTCATAGACGTCGCCTTCGGCGGGCGCGGCGAGATCGAATTCCTGGGTGCGCAGGCGAACGCGGTGTCCGGTGTCGGCCAGTCGGCAGGCTACAAAGGCGGCGCACTCTACGGCGGTTTCAAACCAGGCTTCTTGATCGGCAGTGGCGTCGAGATCGAGGTAGATGACGATCATCTGATCCTCGTCCCGGGCGAATTCGCGGACTTGCAGGGAGCGCGTGTGGGCGGTGGCTTTCCAATCTACGTGACGGGCACTTTCGAGGGCTTCATAAGGCCGGATACGGTAGAAATCGTGGCCGGGGCCGCGACGCCAGGCTTCAAGTTCTCCGGCGAGGGCATCGGCCAGCGCTTGGAAGCGGGGGCGCGGTTCGAGGCACGGATAGACGATCACTTCATGGCGCAGGGTGACGCGTTCGCGGCGCTCGGCGAAACCGAAGGGGAAGCGCGTGGTGAGCTGGAAGGTGCGCTCGCTGTAGCATCCGCGAGTAGAAAAGCGGAGATCGACGGGCTCTTCCAGGGCGATGCCTCCAGGGATGGCGGGGAAGAAGAGCGCTCCCTCGTAACCGCTGGGGTGCTTGCCATCGGAAGTCCCGGTGACGTGGATGCTGAAGGAAGGCATCCAGCGTTTGAGATTTTTGACGCGGACGGTGGCGCGGAATTTTCGGCGCGCAGAGATGTGCGGAGGGAGGAGCAGATCGATCTCAAGCCCTGCGAGGGTGAGTTTACTGACGAATCCGGAGACGGCCAGGATCGACAGCATCGCGGCGAGGATCAGGAAGAGGAGATTGTTAGCGGAGAGGACGGCGGCGAGGGCCACGACGACGATGGCTCCGCTGTAGGCGAGGCCGGTGCGGGTTACTTGCTGGCGGAGGGCGCCGGGCCAGAGGGTGCGGAGGTTTTGCCACCAGTGCATGGGTTATTGGAAGTCGGGAGCATCGAAAGCGGCGCGAATTTTCCAACGACTTATCCACCTGCTGGGTGGTTGCAATGTCCGGTGAAATATCTCCTGGGAGGCGAAGCAGCAGACCACGAACAGACGAAGTGTGGCAGTCATGAAGTCATGATACTGACTCGGGCTTGACGGCGGCTTGGGCGACGCGGGCAATGGCGTTTACGATTTTGCGGTAGGGGAATTTCGTGGGCCACTCGATCTCAATCCACTCGCCGTCGCGCCAACTCGATGTGTACCAGCGGGTGAGGATCGCCAGGTGTTCGAGGTTGGGCGCGCCTTGGGGTTGAAGCATGGCGACGATATCGCGCAGGCGGCGGTCCATCGACTGGCCGGCTCCGGCTACCTCGGTTAGCATGAGGCGCTGCGGCGATTGCCAGTGGGCTCCGATGAGAAACCACAAGTCGATAGCGTCGGGGAAGGCAGAGGGGAGGACGGCGACTCCGGCGAGACGGTCGAGCGTGCGCGGGAGTTCGCCGGCGGCCGCCTGCACTTCGGCGATGCGGGCGGTGCGTTGATGGAGGCGCTCGGCTTCTTCGAATTGCATTTCGGCGCTGGCGCGGTCGCGGGCTTTTTCGGAGGGCTCCTTCAAGGAAGCACCGCCGGTGCGCAGGAATTGTTCCACGCGGGCGGCTTCGGCGCCGTACTCTTCAACGGAGACGACAGTTTGGCAAGGACGCAGGCAGCGGTTCATTTCGCCGTAGATGCAGCCCGTGTGCGCAAGCGAAGGTTGCAAGTTCTCTTCGCAGCGGCGGATTTGGAACAGATCCAGGAGTTCGTTGTTGAAATGCTCGGCGGCGGTGCGTGTGGCAAAGGGTCCGTAGTGGAGGCCGCGGCCTAAGCGCGTCGTCACCATCGTGCGCGGGAATTGATTGTCGAGCGTCAGGCGCAGGAACGCCGGCGGACGCAGG
>JALYJH010000438.1 GCA_030775415.1 Acidobacteriota bacterium
GAGCGCCTGGGCGAGCAACTGAAGCAGGCGCTTTCGAGCTTCATTAACAGCCCGGATGTGAGCGTCAGCCTGCAAGCGGTAGGCAGCAAAAAGTTTTATATTACCGGCGAAGTGAGCCGCCCTGGTGAATACACTCTGGCGACGCCCACCAAGGTTTTCGATGCGCTCTCTAACGCCGGCGGCTTCCGCGATTTCGCGAACAAGAAAAAGATCATTATCATTCGCGGCACGGAGCGAATTAAGTTCAATTACCAGGACATCCTTAAGGGGAAGAGCCTGGAACAGAATATCTTCCTGGAAAACGGCGACACCATCGTAGTCCCCTAAGCGAAGGACATGGCATGCAACCAAGCGAAAACTATAGCACTCCCCGAAGAACGTTAGATGTCGAGGATTACATCGATATCCTGCGCCGGCATAAGGGCTGGATTTTCGGTCCGTTCCTGTTCACGCTGGTGGCGAGCGTAGTGGGGGTTTACCTTTACCCAGACAGCTACACCTCGCAGGCGATGGTTAAGATCGTTCCGCAGCAGGTGCCGCAGAATATGGTGCAGTCAGCCATCAATCAACAGATGAGTGACCGCATTAATTCGATGGCGCAAACCATAATGAGCCGCTCAGTGCTTACGACCATCATCCATTCTTTCGGCTTGTACCAGAAGGAACTCAGCCGGATGCCCATTGAAGACGTAATCGAGCTGATGAAGAAAAATATTCTGATCCAACCGGTGGCGTCCTCAACCGGCGGATCCGACCATCTTCCTGCGTTCGCGGTTTCGTTTTCCTACGAAAATCGCTTGCTGGCCCAGAAGGTAGTGCAGGATCTGGTAAGCCGCTTCATCGACGAGAATATTCGCAATCGCTCGAACGCCACCTTCATGACTACGCAGTTTATCAAGGACCAGCTTGACGATACCAAGAAGCAGTTAAATGCCGCCGAGGATAAGGTGGCGTCGTTCCGCATACAGAATAATGGCAGGCTGCCGGATCAAGTGGATTCGAATATGCGGCAACTGGGAGCGCTACAGTCGCAGGCGACCTATCTGTCATCGAAAATCAGCACGGCGAATCAGGAAAAGATGCAGATGGAGTCCAACATTCGCATCTTGAAAGATCAACAGTCGAATGTCACGAAGGACGCAACCCAGGTGGCAAAGAGCGCGCCGGAACGGAAGAGCGAGAAGGTGATCGAGGCCGAGCATGACGTTACCAACTGGGAAAACCAGCTGGCGGTGCTGCGGCAGCATTACAAAGATACCTTTCCTGACGTTCAAAACGCCATCGAGCGGCTGACAGTAGCCCGCAAGCGTTTGGGAGAGGTCCAAGCCGAGGAAGTCGCCAACCGGAAGACGGAAACGCCCGACGGCCCAGCGGTAAATCCGCAAAGCGTGCGTGAGGCACGCGAACTCGAAGCTAACATCCGCCGGTTCCAAAGCGCGATAGAAGCCCATGATCTGGACATCCAGGACAGCACCAAGGAACTTAAGCGGGTGAACGACGCCATTAAGAATTATCAGGGGCGAATCGAGACGATCCCACTAGGGGAAAAAGAATACGCGGATCTGTTGCGCGACCGGGACTTAATTAAGGAACGTTTCATTGACCTCAGCGAGAAGTTAAGCAAGGCGGAAATCGCTCAAGAGATGGAAGGGCGCAAGCAGGGCGAAACTTTAGAGTTGCTGGATCCGGCGTCCTTACCGACGACACCCACTGAGCCCAAGCGCCCTGTTGTGGTGTCTCTAGGTGCGGGTTTGGGGTTGTTACTGGGAATCGTCATCGCGGGCGCCCGGGAGATGAAGGATGCGTCTCTTAAAAATTTGAAGGACGTGCGCGCATACACGCAGATGACTATTTTAGGAAGTGTTCCGCTGCTCGAGAACGATTTTGTGGTACGCCGGCGCCGTCGGCTGGCTTGGCTTGGATGGACCACGGCATGTCTGGCCGCGGTCGTGGTGATGTCCGGGTCAGTGGTGTATTACTACGTGTCTAAAGTCTGAAGAGGCGGGGAGAATATAGAGATGAGTCGAGTTCATGATGCATTGCGCCGCGCCGAGCAGAGTGGAGTCATGCCGCAATCCCGTCCGCCGGTTGCGGGGGTTCCCCGGGTGGGCACACCGGTACTTGACGCCGCCGCCGACGCAGGGGTACAGGAGACACCGCTTGATGACGCACGGGCAAACAACAGTCCGCTACAGCCGCGAGCGGGATATGGCAGTGCAACGAATCTGGCGGAATTGCTGGATCTAGTGGAGGAAGTCCCGTTCCGCGCCGCCACCGATTCCCTGTTGATTGACGTCGCGCGCCCACATGAAGCGCCGATGGAAGAGTTCCGCACGCTACGGACGCGCCTCAACCACATGAAGACGCTGCAGCCGATTCACTCGATCGTGGTAACCAGCGCATCGCCGGCTGAGGGCAAGTCTTTGTCGGCGGCCAACCTGGCGCTGGCGCAGGCGCATCTGGCTGGCAACAAAACTCTGCTGGCGGATTTCGATTTCCGCCGCCCTATCGTCCATACTTTGTTTGGCATCGACCGCAGCCCGGGTATCACGGATTACCTGCTGGGCAAAGTACCTCTGCATAAGGCTATTCGGAAGATTGCCGGCACCAACTTATACGTCATGCCGGCTGGCGAAGCGGTGATCAATCCGCTGGAGCTGCTCAATTTGCCGGAAGTGAAGTTCATGATGGACCGGCTACCGGAATTGTTCAACTGGGTGATTCTGGACAGTCCTCCGCTGTTGTTCGCAGCCGACGCCAGCTTGCTCGGCACCTTGTGCCACGGCACGCTGCTGGTAGTGCGCATCGGACACACCACCATCGATTCAGTGACACGCGCGATGCAATCCCTCTGTAACAACAATGTTCTGGGAATTGTGGTCAACGGCGCGCGGCGCGGCGAGCTGTACAGCAAATACACCTACTATCATTCCTACTACACGCCCAAGGAAGACGGCCCCTCCACTACTGAGCCAGCGATGGAAGAGACTACGGTCGAGTAGCGTCTCCTGGAGCCGCTCACCGCGCGCGCGGGGCCGTGCCGTGGCCACTAGGCTAACGGCTAGGTAGCGCCCTGGAAATGCGCTAAACTAAAATCTTCGCAATCACACCGGTTCGACGGGGACTACCTTGCACGGCAAATCCAATAGCTGTAGCGGTACGCAGTGAGGCT
>JALYJH010000439.1 GCA_030775415.1 Acidobacteriota bacterium
GCACCAGACCGCTGACACGGTTGATGATCATGAGTCCGAGGCCGAGCGCCAGGAGTTTGCGGCGCGGGAGGATCATTTCGCGGAGGTCGGGCCAAATTTCTTTCAGGCGTTCGGATGGGGAACGCTTGGGCGTCTGGCCTTTATCGCGCGAATGTTTACCGGAGGGGGTTCGTTCGGCCGATCGGGGGTGCACTGTAACTTCAGTGTAGCCTGAGAGAATGGCTCGGCTATCCGTGGGAACGTCGGGATTCGCGTATGCGAGTTGGAAGCCGGATTTTTATCCGCAGAAGCTGGCGGCGAAAGACTTTTTGAAGCATTACGCCACGCGGCTGAATGCGGTGGAGATCAATTACACGTTCCGGCAGTTGCCTAAGGCGGCAACGCTTGAAAACTGGGTGGCGGCGACGGGAGACGGGTTTCTATTCGCCTGCAAGGCGCATATGCGGATTACGCATATCAATCGTTTGCAGGAATCTGAATTTACGGACGTGTTTTTCAAGGCGTTGGAGCCGCTGCGGGCTGCGCGGAGGCTGGGGCCGGTGCTGTTTCAACTGCCACCTAACTTGAAGGCGGACAGCGAGCTGCTGGGCGCGTTTCTGGCGAAGCTGCCGGAGGATATTCGGACGACGTTTGAGTTTCGCAACGCTACCTGGTTGACGGATGAGGTTTACAGGCTGCTGGAGCAGCATCGGGTGGCGCTGTGTCTGGCGGAATCCGACACGTTTGAGGTGCCGAAGGTGGTGACGGCTCCTTTTGTGTATGCGCGGCTGCGGAAGGCGGAGTATTCGGCGGAAGACCGGCTGGAAATTGCGGACCAAGCCCGGCTGCAATTGGGCGAGGGGCGCGACGTGTTCTTGTTTTTTAAGCACGAGGACACGCCGGCGGGGGCGATCTATGCGGAGGAGTTACTGGGAAAGCCCGCTTAGTGAATGGACTGTTCTACGCGGACGTGGAGCACGCGCGAGGTGGTGATGGGGTGCGAATCATCCAACAGGAAAATCATTCGCAAGCCACGGCCGATGAACCCTGCCTCCAGCACGCCTTCCTGATCCACGGAACCGTGCAGGTTGGCGGACACGGGTTCGGGGCAATAGTCGGGGTGGCCTGAAACGCGGATGGACGTGCCGCCGAGGCACTTAATTCGATAGTGGCGGCTCCGGGTTTCGACGTCGATCATGGAGCCCGGAAGCAGATCCTCGCATTTCAGCATTTCTGTGGATTCCATCCTGCACCTCTCGGCAGAGTGGTATGCAACTCGATCGCCAGTGGTTAACTCCTTTGTTGGCTGAGAATCGGATTGGGTTTCTGGGTGTGATTCGGAACTAAATACGGATTTTCTGCGCGGAATGCCGCAATGGCGATTGTGACTAGCACAGCGGTTAACCTGGATGAATGACTTGGGCGATTTACGCTTTACTATCGGCGTTGTTCGGGGCGCTGGTGGCTATTTTGGGGAAGATCGGCGTGAGGGATGTGGATAGCAATCTGGCGGTGGCCATTCGCACGGTGATCATTGTCTTTTTCGCTTGGGGGATTGTTATGGTGCAGGGGAACGGCCGCGACGTGTGGAGGATTTCGCGGCACTCGTATATTTTTTTGATCCTGTCGGCGGTAGCGACGGGGCTGTCCTGGCTGTTTTACTACAAGGCTCTGAAGTTGGGTGAAGCCTCGCGGGTCGCGCCGATTGACAAGTTAAGCGTGGCGCTGGCGGTGGGAATGGCTTTCGTTTTCCTGGGAGAAAAGCCGACGACGGGGAGCGTGTTGGGAGCAGCTCTGGTGGTGGCGGGGGTGCTGGTATCGGTTTTGGTGCGTTAACCGCGCGCCTTGCGCTTCGCGGGTTTGGCTTGGGCGATGGAAGTTACGGCCTTAGCGGAGGCGGCGGGTTTTTTAGCAACGGCCAGGCTGGCTCTCAGGGCTTCCATAATGTCGACCACTTTTTCCTGATGGGGTTCAGGAGTGGCTACGATTTCCTTGCCTTCCTTCTTCGACTCGATCATCTGCAGAAGATTTTCGCGGTAGGTGTCCTTGTATTTATCGGGCTCGAAATCGGCGGCCAGGGCTTCGACCAGGCTTTGGGCTAGCGCCAGTTCTTTTTCTTTCACTAGGCTTAAATCGGTCCGGAACTCGTCGACCTTACGGATCTCGTGGCTGAAATACATAGTGTGCATGAGCACGCCGTTGGCGCCGGGACGAAGAATGACAACGTGCTCGCGGTTATGCATGGTTACCTTGGCGATTCCCATATAGCCGGACTTTTTAAGAGCATCGAAGAGCAGGGCGTAGGGCTTTTCGCCGGCTTCATCGGGGGCCAAGTAATAGGACGTTTCCAAGTAGATGGGATCGACGGAATCGGCCTTGACGAATTCCTGGATCTCCATGACCTTGGCGGTCTGCGGAGCGACTTTCTTTATTTCTTCGTCCTCGATGACTACGTAGCGGTCCTTTTCATACTCGTAGCCTTTGACGATTTCGGTGCGCGGGATGGGTTTATCTTCGGCGGCGCAGTATAAAACTTGCCGGACGCGGGAGTTGTCGGCCTTATGAAGCTGGTTGAAGCTGATGCTCTCGCTCCGCGCGGCACTGTACAACTTAACCGGGAACGAGACCAGTCCGAACGTGAGGTGCCCTTTCCAAACTGTGGAAGCCATTGCCTATACCTCGCAGCCTTTCACTATACCGCAAACATTATCTTCTTGTTTTGTAGCGGCCAAACGGCGTTTCGAGAAGACGCCGGCGGTGGGAATTCGGTGCAATTTTCGCTGGCGACGCCGGGTTTGGGCACTGTGCTCGAAGTCTCTGCGTTGCGCGCCGCCGATGCCAGGCTAGCCTTCCGAAGCCGCTTAACCATGGCATCCAAGCCCTCAGTCAGGATGGTGAAGTGGATGGGTTGATGCGGAGGCTATCGCTGCGGTTTCCGGCCAGAGAGTAACTTGCTGCAAACAGGTTAGGGGCTCCAAATCACAGCCAAAGGTTCGGCATCGGGCGAGAGGGTCAAAGGATTGTCCCTCAAGCCGCAGAGGCCGTCTAGGATTGAGCTTAATCCACTGCGTCGATATCAGCCTCGATCACGCACGAGGCCGGGCGTGAATGATTGCGCGCAGTGCGCCATTCCTCATCGAGTAGTTTGACATGGCCGAGTTTCTCGAGCACTAAGCAGCGCCAGTTCGCTC
>JALYJH010000440.1 GCA_030775415.1 Acidobacteriota bacterium
TTTGGCAAGGGGCCGGAGGATATGGAATTGCTGGAGCGGATTGCGCAGACGGCTGCGTCGGCACATGCACCGTTCTTATCCGCGGCGAGTCCTGAGTTCTTCAATCTGGAAAGCTATGCGCAATTGGATGCGCCGCGCGACTTGTCGAAAGTGTTCGATACGACGGAGTATGCGAAGTGGAAGTCTTTCCGGGCGAGTGAAGATTCACGCTATGTGGGGCTGACCTGTCCGCGTGTACTGGGGCGGCTGCCTTACGGCAAAGACACGAAATCTGTCGACACGTTCCATTACGAAGAGAACGTGGATGGCACGGACCACTCGAAATATCTGTGGACTAATGCGGCGTACTCGCTGGGGGCGCGCTTGACCAACGCTTATGCGCTGTATGGGTGGTGCGCGGCAATTCGCGGCGTGGAAGGCGGCGGGTTGGTAGAGGGCTTGCCGGTACACAACTTTTACACCGATGAAGGCGATGTGGCGATGAAGTGCCCGACGGAAGTGCCGATCACGGACCGGCGCGAAAAAGAGCTGGCGGACCAGGGATTCATTCCGCTGGTGCACTGCAAGGGCACCGACTACGCGGCGTTCTTCAGCGTGCAGAGCGCACAGAAAGCCAAGCTTTACGACAAGGAAGCGGCCAATGCGAACGCGCGGCTGTCGACGCAACTGCCGTATATTTTCGCGGTTTCGCGCTTCGCGCACTATCTGAAGTCGATGATGCGCGATAAGCTAGGGAGTTTCATGTCACGCACGGACTGCGAACGCTGGCTGAATCAGTGGATTCAAAACTACGTGACGCCGGATGACAACGCCTCCCCCACTTATAAGGCGCAGAAACCGCTTCGCGATGCGTCGATTGAAGTCTCCGAGGTGCCCGGCAAACCAGGGGTATATCGTGCGACGGCGTTCCTGCGCCCGCATTTCCAGTTGGACGAGTTATCGGTGTCTCTGCGCCTGGTCGCCGAGTTGCCGGCCAGTGCGCGAAAGTAATTGATCCCGGTTGTGCACCTTTGACGCGAGTATAAACAGGAGGAAGAGGCAACAATGGCAGTCGATTATTTCTTGAAGATAGACGGCATCGATGGTGAGAGCAAGGACGCGAAGCACAAAAACGAAATCGACATCGAATCCTTTTCGTTGGGTGAATCGCAGGTAGGCACCTCTCACTCCGGCGGCGGCAGCGGCGGCGGCAAGGTGAACATGCAAGACCCTCAGTTCACTTCGAAGTATATGAGCAAGGCGTCTCCCAAGCTCTTTCTGGCATGCGCGAACGGCGAGCACATCAAGAAGGCCGTGTTGGTTTGCCGCAGGGCGGGAAAAGAGCAACAGGAGTATCTCAAGTGGACCTTCAGCGACTTGCTGATCTCCTCGTATCACAGCGCCGGTCACAGCGGGGGGGACGGGCTGCCAACGGAATCGTTCTCACTGAACTTCACAAAGATCGAATTTGAATATAAAGAGCAAAAGCCCGACGGTACGCTGGGCGGAGCCACGCAGGCGGGCTACGACGTGGGAGCCAACCAAAAGATCTAAACCCTTTCAATGGCTGCTCAGGAGTTATTTCGAGCCGGAAAACTCAATGAAGCAGTGCAGGCGCTGGGCGTTGAAGTCAGGGACAACCCGACGGACGTCCGGCGCCGCACTTTTTTATTCGAGCTTTTGTGTTTCCAAGGCGAATACGATCGCGCCGAGAAGCACTTAAATCTATTGGCGGATGCTACGCCTGACGCGAAGTTGGGCGCGATGCTGTATTTCTCCGCGCTGCACGCCGAGCGGCTGCGGGCGGAGACTTTTCAGAAAAAAGATTACCCGTCTGTTCCAGCGATCGCCAACGAGCGCGGCGGGACGCTGAACGGGAAACTTTTCGAATCGTTCGAGGACGCCGATCCGCGAGTGGGCGCGCGTTTAGAAGTTTATGCGGCGGGCGCTTATTTATGGATTCCCCTGGCGCATGTGGAGGCGATTGAGACGGAAGCTCCAAAGCGTCTGCGCGATTTGTTGTGGGTGCCGGCGCTGGTGCGCACCGGGCCGGCGTTCAAGGGTATGGAACTGGGTGAAGTGCTATTGCCGGTGCTGGCTCCGTTGTCGGCCAAGCGCAGCGACGACAATATCCGGCTGGGACGCGCGACCGAATGGGCTGAGGTGGACGGGCAGGCGGTGCCGTTCGGACAGCGGGTCTTCGACGTCGATGGCGAGGAAGTTCCGATCCTGGAGATTCGCAAGTTAGAGTTCATGCCCGCATCGCAAGCCGCTTCGTAATGCCACGCCATGCCACTGCGCGACGATCTACTTAATCCGATCCCCGGAGACAGCCCTAGCGGCAGCAATCTGCGCTACGCTCCGGTATACGACAAGATCAAGGAAGCGCGCCGGCAGGAAGACGACGCGCCGCAGGGCGAGTGGCAGCGCGAGCGCAAAGTCGCCGATTACAAGCTGGTAATCAAGCTGGCGGGCGAAACGCTGGCTACGCAGTCGAAAGACTTGCAACTGGCGGCGTGGCTCACCGAGGCGTTCCTGCATCAGGAAGGGTTCACTGGATTGCAGCAGGGTTTGGGGCTGCTGCGCGGGCTCATCGAGAATTTTTGGGACACCTTGTATCCGGAGGTTGAGGATGGCGACCTTGAATTGCGCTCCGCTCCGCTCGAATGGGTGGGGACGCGGCTGGACGATCCGGTGCGCAAGGCGCCGTTGACGCGGGGCGGATTCAGCTATTACAAGTTCAAAGAATCGCGCACGGTAGGGTCTGAGGAAGACGCGGCGCAGAGCGAGCAGAAGCGTGAGGCTCGCGAGGCGGCGATTGCCGACGGCAAGGTAACGCTCGAAGAATTCGAAAAGGATTCGGCGGAGACGCCAACGGCACGTTACGAAGAATGGGTGGCGGCAATGGACGGCAGTTTGGAATCGATCGATTCCCTGCGCGATCTTTGCGACGAGAAGTTCGGTAATTACGCGCCTAGTTTTACACCGCTAAAGACGGCGCTCGAAGAAGTCCGCAACGCGACGAACCAGATTCTGCAAAAGCGGTTGGATCAGGAAGGGCGGGCGGAACCCGAGGAAACGGAAACCGAAACGGAAGCGGAAGTGGCGGAGGAGAGTGCGGGTGACGGCACTGCTGTTGCTCCGGCACGGAAGAAGAAGGCGGCCGTCACATCGCTGGAGCCGCAGGAT
>JALYJH010000441.1 GCA_030775415.1 Acidobacteriota bacterium
CAGGTATTCGCCCTTTGGTATGGTCCCCTCGAACGAGCCATAGGCCAAAGGGTGATCCTCCGTCCGTACCGCTAGCCGCTTGTCTGCCGGATCGAGGCTGGGACCCTTTGTAACAGCCCAGCTCAGCAGCACGCCGTCGAGTTCCAGCCGAAGATCGTAATGCAGACGCGTGGCGGCGTGCTTTTGAATGAGATACGAAAGTTGACGATTCTGCGCCTTAACCCTGCCTGGCGGCGGTTCGGCGGTTTTCTCAAAATCACGCTTGCGCCGGTATTCTTCGAGAGACATATCAGCCGCCGCTTAGCCGCCGGAGTCGCCGCCAATAATCGGCAGGATCTCTGCGGACGCCATTTTGACCATCGCAGCGCTGGGTTTTGTCTGTTTGACGACCGTCTGAGCCCTATAGAAAATATCCATACAGATTGGTTTTCAGCGTCTCATCGAAGTGCTTTGCAGTCAAGTCTTGAACTTCGACGCGTGGTCCGGGACAGCCCTCTCTTGGAAACCTTCTTGCAATCAAGTGGCCTCCTGAATGAGCCTGAGCTGCAGAAACCGCAGGGCGTCTGCTTTCGATGAAAAGTTATTGAACATCAAATAACCGCTTTGAGGCCGTGCGGCAAGCATCTGGCTGAGGAGAGTGAGATCAGCATCGGTGTAGCGATAGGAGTATGATCCGCGCCCGTGCAGGCGCCAATACCTGATGTCGCCGTGAACGGACGCCGTTTCGAACGGATCGACGCAATGAAGCAGATCATGCTCCATACACAAATCCCGCACGATATCTTCCGTCCAAGCCTCACCGCGCGGCTCAAAGGCGATGCGAAACCTCTCACGATCTATGCGGCGAAAGAAAGCCGAAAAATTGCTGAGGTTTTCGCTGCTAGGAAGAAAAGACTTCGGGCATTGAAAGAGGATGACCCTGGATTCCACGGCCTGCGCTATTTCAAGAGTTCGCAACCAAGCTTGCCATACTTGCTCGGTCTGACGGAAGGAACCCACCGCCTCGCGGTCCGCTGCCGGGAGTGGTGACCGCAACCGCCGGTAAGTTGGACTAGCCGCGTTGTGTGTGATCAATTGCCAGGCTTTGATGCAGAACCGGAAATCAGGAGGGGCAGCCGATCGCCACTTGCGTGCCACCTGCGCGCTCGGAGGATCATAGAACGTTGATTGAATCTCGATGCAGTTGAAATCCTTAAAGTACACCTGCTGCGATCCATTCCAACCGCAAAGACCGAGACGCAGTTCCATAAACGATATCCCGGGTCAACCTGTGCAACTTTCACTCCACCCGAAAACTCGGCACGATTTTTTTGTCCAACTTCTTGACTTTATCCCGGTAAGGCGTAAGCTGGATTTTACCTTCCCCGGGTTCCAATCCCCCCCAATTGGAACATTTTGCTGCGTGAGCTGTGTTCAAAATGTTCTTGAGCCAAAGCGGTCATCCACTCGCAAGTTGGCGGAGCTACGTCATCCGAGCGAAACACCCGAGGAGAATTGGGCAAATGCACTGGGCGAAGTGATCTCGTCGCATCAAGGAAGCGCATCTTATGGCTGTTATTAAACCCCGCAATCGTACCCTGATCTTCCGGCTGACGCAGGAAGAATACGCAACCTTACAAGCGGCCTCCTCGGAGAAAGGCGCACGCAGTCTTTCCGAATTCGCGCGAGCTCAGCTATTCAGTTCACTAGAGGCACCTGCCTGGGGACAACAACTAGGCGAACTTAGCACCACGGTGGCGCGCATCGCGCAGATGTTGGAAGAAAACTAATGGTGTTCCTCATTCTCTTCGTATTGGTCTCGGCGGGCGCCGTCGCCCAAGTACGGCCACAACTAATGGAGGAAGCTGGCCGGGAGAATTTGCCATCGCAAAAGCTGGGAGTCGACGATCTGGTAGCCGTTTCCGTCTACGATGCGCCGGAACTCACGCGTACTGTTCGCGTCGAAGCCGATGGAACGATCCATCTTCCCATGCTGACGGACGGAGTGAAAGCCGCGGGCCTATTCCCGCGCGACGTGGAAGGCGCCTTAGTGGACGCGCTTCAGAGCGAGCAGATTTTAGTGGACCCCGTAGTGAAGGTCACCGTGGCGGAATATCACAGCCGTCCGATCTCGGTGATGGGCGCGGTGCGCAAGCCCCTTACGTTTCAAGCCGTAGGTACAGTGACCCTGCTTGACGCGCTGGCGCGGGCCGAGGGACTCAGCCAGGATGCCGGCACTGAAGTGCTAGTGAGCCGGCCGCAACCGTCGCCGGATTCCCGCGGCGAAGTTACGTCTACTTTGGTGGAACGCATTCCTCTCAGCCGATTACTCAAAGATGCGGACCCGGCAGTGAATTATCAACTGCACGGGGGCGAAGAAATACGGGTCCCGGAAGCCGGCAAGATCTTCGTACTGGGAAATGTGAAGAAGCCGGGCGCGTTCGCCGTGCATGACGCCGGGGATAATTCGGTTCTCAAAATGGTGGCGCTATCGGAAGGCGTGTTGCCTTATGCGGCGAAGCTGGCCTATGTTTACCGGCGCGATGCCAATGGGGACAAGCGCGAGATTGAAGTTGAATTCGACAAGATTATGCAGCGCAAAGCTCCCGATATGGCGCTGCAGGTCGACGACGTCCTCTACATTCCGGACAACAAGTCGCGTCGCAATGCCGCAACCGTGATCGACCGCATCACCAGTTTCGGGGCCTCCACTGCATCGGGCGTGCTGATCTGGCACTAGTAGCGAGCACCTTACATGCGAAAGCTAGACAATCACTTGCCGGCGCTCACTGATTTCCGCCCAGGGCAAATCCCCTCCATCGTGGACGCGGAATTGGAACCGCAGGCGGCACATGTACCTTTGGCCCATTATTTATGGATTCTGAGGCGGCAGGCCTGGAAGATCGCAGCCTTCGTCGTCGCGGCAATTTTAGCCACCTTGATTGTCTCCCTGCGCTTGACTCCGATCTACGAGTCAACGGTATCGGTGGATATCGACCGGCAGGTGCCGACCGGCGTGTTAGGCGAAGAAGCTACCCGCGGCGCCACTAACGATGCCGACCAGTTTATCGCCACCCAGATTAAATTGATCGAATCCGATTCCGTGCTACGCCCCGTGGTAGAAAAATACCGGCTTCGTGAGGTAGAAGAAGATGCGCTCGAAGAAGCGGTGGATCACTCGGCG
>JALYJH010000442.1 GCA_030775415.1 Acidobacteriota bacterium
AACTGGCCGATCCGATTAAGACCACGGTGGTGCATAACCAGCGCGCGATGACTACTTGGGTGATGCGGAAGCTGAATACTGTTCGTCGGTGACGTGTTCCATCCAGTCGACAAGTTTGCCGTCGAGCTGTTCCTGGAGCGCGATGTGGGTCATGGCGGTGGTGGGGGCGGCGCCGTGCCAGTGTTTTTCGCCGGGAGGAATCCAGACGACATCGCCAGGGCGGATTTCTTCGATGGGGCTTCCCCAGCGCTGCACGCGGCCGCAGCCGGCGGTGACGATCAATGTTTGACCGAGCGGGTGAGTGTGCCAGGCGGTTCTGGCGCCGGGCTCAAAGGTGACACTGACTCCGACGATGCGCGCGGGGGCAGGCGGATTCAGCAGGGGGTCCATGCGGACGGCGCCGGTGAACCACTCGGCTGGACCTTTCGCGGAGGGTTGTGAACCGCAGCGTTTAATTTCCATAGTCAGCGACCAGTCATCTGCTCCAGCTTTTCAGGATAGCGCGCCCCTTGCACGGTGATGTGGGAGGCGGCATCGTCGATGTTTCGCAGGTCGTCCGGCGTTAGCTCCACGGCGAGTGCGCCGTTGTTTTCGTCCAAGCGGCTCAACTTCGTGGTGCCGGGGATGGGAACGATCCAGGGCTTCTGGGCCAGCAGCCAGGCGAGGGCGATCTGCGCGGGGGTGGCGTGCTTTTGCCTGGCGATGGCGCCGAGCAAATCTATGAGGGACTGGTTCGCTTTAAGGGCTTCGGGGGTGAAGCGCGGGAGAGTGCTGCGGAAGTCGTCGGTTTCGAACTTTGCGTTTTCGCCAATCTTGCCAGTGAGGAAGCCTTTGCCCAGCGGGCTGTAGGGGACCAGGCCAATGCCCAATTCGTCGAGGGTGGGGATGACTTGCTTTTCAGGGGTGCGGGTCCACAGGGAGTATTCGCTTTGCAGAGCGCTGACGGGCTGGACGGCGTGGGCGCGGCGGATGGTCTGAACGCCGGCTTCGGAGAGTCCGAAGTGCTTCACTTTGCCGGCGTGAATGAGATCCTTGACGGCTCCGGCTACGTCTTCGATAGGGACATTGGGATCGACGCGGTGCTGGTAATAGAGATCGATCACGTCGGTCTGGAGACGCTGGAGGGAGGCCTCCACTGCATCCTTTATATGCTCCGGGCGGCTGTTCAGGCCGGCGTTGCCGGGCCGATAAGAGTTGCCGGTGATAGCGAAACCGAACTTGGTGGCGATCACCAGGTTGTGGCGAAAGGGAGCCAGGGCTTCGCCCAGCAGCTCTTCGTTCAGGAAGGGGCCATAGACTTCGGCGGTATCGAAGAAAGTGATGCCGCGATCGACGGCGGCGTGAAGGAGAGCGATCATCTCCTGTTTGTCCTTGGGCGGCCCGTAGGAAAAGCTCATTCCCATGCAGCCCAGGCCCAGGGCGGAAACTTCCAAGCCACTTTTTCCGAGTTTGCGTTTTTGCATTTTCTTTCCTTTGGGGGATCGGTGCCGTCAACCTCAGGTTAGACCCAGGAGTGGGGGAAGCGGTTTCGCCTGCTCACGTTTGTCGTCCGCGAGCTACATTCGCAGGCAAGGATGGGCTGTTATACAATTGCAGGCGGAGCTTACAGAGAAAAAACCATGATCACCATTATCGATACCAACAGCCGGGCGAAGACGCCGATTCCGGAAGGGTCCGCGCAGCATTTTCTTTCCTCATCCAACGATAAGACTCGGGTGGAAGTCGCCAAGTATGAAGTGGCGGCGGGCAAGACGCTGCGGGTGGCGCCGAGCGAGCGCACGCAGGTCATTTACATACTGCACGGAAAAGGCGCGGAAGTCAGTTTCACGAAGGCCGGCAAGACGACGGCCCATACGGGCGAAAGGGGCAGTGGCGTTTATCTGGAGCCGTCCGAGGAGGCGTCGTTAAAGGCCGCGGGCAGGCCTTTGGTATTGCTGCTGGTGACGGTGCCGAAGCACACGGGCAAGGCGGGGGAATCGGCGCCCGCGGGTTACTTTTTCGACGAAGGAAAATTGCAGTCGCTGGTGGATGAGAAGCGGATTCGGACGCGGACGTTTTGGGTGAATAAAGAGACGGGGCTTTCCGGATCCTGGGATTTGCAGTTGGGGCGCATGCTGTATGGGCCGAAGGGGCATTCGCCGCGGCACGTGCACAATGCGTCGAAGACCAGCACGATCAAGCCGGAGCATTTTTATCTGATCGAAACGGGCACGGGCGAAGTGAAATACGATGGCGGGAGTTTGCCGGTGGGTCCGGGGAGCCTGGTGTTTATTCCGGAAGGGGAATGGCATCAGCTGCTGGCTTCGGAGTCGGGATTCGACTATATCGAATTCCAGGCGCCGTTCGATTTTGCTACGACGATGGATCACGATCCGCTGGGGAAGAACTGGTACATCCAGGGTACGGATGACGGGACGGGGAATCCGGTGTTGTGGGTGCAGAGCTAGAGCCGGTGTCAACGCGATAGGGCATGCAGCGGGGGTTATCCGCGCGGATTGTCACGAAGACGGTTTACGTAACTCAGACCTTCTGTGATGTCATCGTGGCCGGCCCACATGCCAGCGAACCCGAGGTCGCGGATCGAGGGCGGCTTGGCTTTTTCAGGGATGTGGGCGTCGACTAACGTGCCTTCCTTTATCTCCACGGGGGCGAGGGGCTTGAAGACGCCATTTTCGTATTTTGCCGGGATGGTCATGGTGTGCTTTCGCCGCGAGGGATTGATTTTTTCATCGTAGCACCGGGCGAGCTAGCCGGCGCTGGCCGCACGAGTCGTTTGCGGTGCCAGAACTGATGCACGCATTGGGGACTGGGCTGCGGGATGACTAATGGGGTCTTGTGTTATCCTGTTGGGTGAAACAAAACGATTAAGGATAGACGAGGAGTATCGATTCATCGAATGGCACTGGCTGGCGAAGCAAAAACCAACGTTATTTCGAAGTTCCGGGTCCATAAGACGGACACCGGGTCGCCAGAGGTGCAGGTAGCGATCCTCAGCCGGCGTATTTTGGAGTTAACCGAGCATTTCAAGTCGCACAAAAAAGATCATCATTCGCGCAGAGGTCTGCTGCAGATGGTGGCGCGGCGCCGGCGGTTATTGGATTATCTGCGCAGCCGCAGCCCGGAACGCTATAAGACTCTGATAACGAGTCTAGGCATCCGCCGC
>JALYJH010000443.1 GCA_030775415.1 Acidobacteriota bacterium
CCAGAACCTGGCCTACCTGGCTGGTGCCGATACCGAATGCTAATGCACCGAAGGCTCCGTGGGTGGCGGTGTGACTGTCGCCGCAGACGATGGTCATGCCGGGCTGCGTCAGGCCTTGCTCGGGGCCCATTACGTGGACGATGCCTTGTTTATCGGACTTGAGGTTGTAGAGACGGATGCCGAAGTCGGCGCAATTCTTTTCCATCTGGTCGAGCTGGGCTTTACCAACGGTGTCGAGGATGGGCAGGTTGTGCGGGGTGGTGGGGGTCGAGTGGTCCATGGTCGCGATGGTGAGATCGGGACGGCGGACTTTTAGGCCACGGTCGCGCAGAGTTTGGAAGGCCTGCGGGGTGGTGACTTCGTGGCACAGGTGAAGGTCGATGTAAATGAGACTGGGGACGCCGGGTTGGGCGGCGACTACGTGGTTATCCCAGATTTTTTCCACGATGGTGCGGGGGTGGCCGTTGGGTTGGGTACTCATAATGCCTCAGAGACTGCTTGGCCCACCTGATCGGTGGTGGCGGGGGTGCCTTTCGGTTTCAGGTCGGCTGTCACGCGGCCCGATGCGAGCACTTTACCTACGGCGGCGTTGACGGCGGCGGCTTCTTTCATCAGGCTGAAGGAGTATTCGAGCATGGCGGCTACGCTGCCGATGGCTCCGAAGGGGTTGGCTTTGTTCTGGCCGGTGATGTCGGGGGCGGAGCCGTGTACGGGCTCATACAAACCTTTATTCGCACCGAGGGAGGCAGAGGGGAGCATGCCGATGGAGCCGGCTAGGACACCGCCGACGTCGGAGAGGATGTCGCCAAAAGTATTTTCGGTTAGGATGACGTCGAACTGGGTGGGGCGGAGGACCATTTGCATGGCGGCATTGTCGACGAACATGTGATCGAGTTGAACGTCGGGGTATTGGGCCGCGAGTTCGGTGACTACTTTGCGCCAGAGCGTGGAGGTTTCAAGGACGTTGGACTTATCGACGCTCATGAGCTTCTTGCGGCGATTGCGCGCTAGTTTGAAGGCTACGTGGGAGACGCGTTCGATTTCGGCACGCGTGTAGGACATGGTGTTGAAACCACGGTCATTTTCAATACCCCGGGGCACGCCGTAATACAGACCGGCGGTGAGCTCGCGCACGATGATCATGTCGGTGCCTTCGATCACATGGTTCTTGAGAGGCGAGGAATCGATCAGTTCGGGATAAGTCCGCACCGGGCGCAGGTTCGCGAAGACTTGAAGCGCGGCGCGAATTCCGAGCAGACCTTTTTCGGGGCGCTTGTCGGGAGGAGCGTTGTCGAATTCGGGGAGGCCGACTGCTCCCATCAAGGTTGCGTCGGCGGCTAACGCTTTGTCGACGGTGTCCTGGGGCAGGGGCGTGCCGGTTTTGTGGATGGCTACGCCGCCAATCAGGCCTTCCGATAGTTCAAGAGTGTGGCCGAATTTTTTGGCTACGGCTTTGAGGACTTCGAGGGCCGCACTGGTCACTTCGACGCCGATGCCGTCGCCGGGTAGGATTAGGATTTTTAGGTTCATTAGTTGTGATCTAGCGGGCGCGGGCGGCTTGGCTTTCGTCCTGCACTTCGCGCGCTATTGCGGAAATTTCGTCGTTTCTCATGCCTTTCTTGCGATCGGCCAGCGTGGTGAAGCGCTGGTATACGGCGTCTAACTGCTCGCGGGTGAGAGCGAAACCTAGAGTTTCGCACCTTTGCGTCAAGGCGTGACGGCCGCTGTGTTTTCCTAAAATCAGTTTGCTTTCGGGGACGCCGACGCTATGCGGATCCATGATCTCATAGGTGGTGCGCTCCTTGAGGAAGCCGTCCTGGTGGATGCCGGCTTCGTGGGCGAAGGCGTTTTCGCCGACGATGGCTTTGTTGGGCTGCGGGCCGAAGGTGATGATGGACGTCAGGAGCTGACTGGCGGGGAAGAGGTGCTCGGTTACGATCTTGGTGTGGTAGGGGAGGCGGTCGTGGCGGGTGTTGATGGCCATGACGATTTCTTCGAGAGCGGCGTTGCCGGCGCGTTCGCCGATGCCGTTGATGGTGCACTCCACCTGGCGGGCTCCATTTTGGATGGCGGCCAGGGAATTGGCTACGGCCAGGCCGAGATCATCGTGGCAGTGGACGCTGACGATGGCGGTGTTGCCCAGGGCTTTCGACATGCGGGCGATGAGGGCGCCGTATTCGTCGGGGACGGAGAAGCCTACGGTGTCGGGCAGGTTGACGGTGCGGGCTCCGGCGGCTACTACGGCTCGGGAAACTTCTTCGAGGTAATCCCAGTCAGTGCGGGTGGCGTCTTCGGCGGAGAACTCGACGTCCTCTACATAGGAGCGCGCTAGAGTCACGGCGGCTACAGCTTCGTCGAGAACTTGCTGGCGGGATTTTTTCAGTTTGTACTTCAGGTGGATGTCGCTGGTGGCGATGAAAGTATGAATGCGCGGGCGCTTGGCGTGTTTTAAAGACTGGGCGGCGCGCTCGACATCCAGGCGATTGGAGCGAGCCAGGGCGGCTACGTTCACCCAGGGGAACTCGCGGGCTACGGCGCCTACGGCTTCGAAGTCTCCATCGGAGGCGATGGGGAAGCCGGCTTCGAGGATATCGACGCCCAGGTCGACCAGCTTGGCGGCCATTTTGAGTTTTTCCGGCACGGTCATACTGCAACCGGGGGATTGCTCGCCGTCGCGGAGAGTGGTGTCGAAGATATAGATTCGTTCGGCCATTGGGTTCCCTCTACTCAAATTATGAAAGGTGAAGTGGAATTTGGCAAATTGATAATTTTCGGTGGTAGTATAATTATCGCAAATGGAACTGCATCCATTACGAGTTTTTTTGACGGTGGCGACGGAGAAAAGTTTCTCGCGGGCGGCGGAGAAACTGCTGCGGACGCAGCCGGCTATCTCTTTGTCTGTCCAGCGATTGGAGATGGAGTTGGGGGAGCGGTTGATTGACCGGTCAGCGAAAGATTTGTTGCTGACGGATGCAGGGAAGGTGGTGCTGGACCACGCGCGGCGGTTTGAGAATCTGCAGGGGGAGCTGGAGAATGCGCTGGCGGAGATGCGGGACAAGTCGGCGGGGCGGTTGACGATTGGGGCGAATGAGTCGTCTACGCTGTACTTGCTGGACCACATTGAGC
>JALYJH010000444.1 GCA_030775415.1 Acidobacteriota bacterium
GGACATCGCCAAGCTGCGGATTGAGGTGGGGCGGACGCGGGCGCGGATCACCGGTGACTTACGAGTGGCGTATCAGAATTTGAAGCGGGCGGAGGCGAGCCGGGACGTGGCGCGGGCGGATCTGGATGTCACGCGGGAGGAACTCACGATCGATTTGGCGCAGATGGATGAGGGGCGGCTTCCGCTGGCGACGGTGGAAGCATTAAGGGCCACGGAGAACGAGAAGTGGCTGGCTTATTATGAGGCTCAGCACGTGGCAGAGTTAGCGCGGTTAAATGTGTTGCGGCAGACGGGGACGTTAGAGGCGGCGCTGCGCTAGTTTCTATTTGCGAACTAATTGGGCGATGGTTTCCAGGTGATAGGTTTGCGGGAAGAGATCGATCAGGGTCAAGTGCTCGATGCGGTAGCTAGTCAGGGCTGCGATGTCGCGGGCCAGGGTGGCGGGGTCGCAGGAAACTATGGTGATGCGCGGGGAAGCGAGGCGCTCCAGTTGAGCGACGACGGATTTGCCCAGGCCGGTGCGGGGAGGATCGGCTAGAACGAAGTCGGGAGTGTCGGCGAAAGTGGGGAGGAAGTCTTCCACTCTGGCGCGTTCGGTTTGCAAGGGCCGTTCCGCGCGGGAGGCGTTCACCTCTAAATCGCGGGCGGCGCTGATGCCGGATTCGACGGCGATGACGTGCTCGAAGCGCGCGGCGAGCGGAAGGGCGAAGAGGCCTACGCCGGCGTAGAGATCGAGCGCGGTTTTGCCGGTGGCATTTTGCAGGGCGGCGTCGACCAGGGGCTCGATCAGGAAGCGGTTGACCTGGAAGAACGAGCGGGGGCTGACGCGGAATGTGCCGAAGGAAGTGGCGTAGTCGATGGCCACTGTGGATCCACACCAATCGTAGAAGGAGCGGGCGACGGGGCGGTCCGTCTCGAGCGCGTTCACTTGGATTTCGGTTTCGTTGGTGAAGATTTCTAAAGACTGGACAAAGCGGGGGAAGCGCGGGTCACTGAGGCGGTCACGCATTTCGGCGAGTGCTTGATTCAAGCGAGGGGAAGAGATGGGGCAATCGGCGGTGACGGGGATGAGGGTGTGGGAGCGGGCGGCGAGAAAGCCGATGGCTCCATTGGCGATGTGGAATTGGGCGCGATTGCGGTAGTTGAGGGGCGGTCCGCTGATAGTGTCGATGTCGGCGGTGTATTCGATCTTACCTACGCGGCGCAGTTGTTCGCGGAGGATTTCGACTTTGCGGGCGAGTTGATAGGCATAGGGGGCGTGCTGGTAGTGACAGCCTCCGCAGCGGGTGAACAAGGGGCAGGGAGGCGGGACGCGGTCCGGGGACGGCGTGAGGACTTCGGCAATAGTGGCGTGGATGTCTTCGCCGGCGTCGAGGCGCACGGTCTCGCCGGGGAGGGCGAAGGGCGCGAGAACCACACGGCCATCGAGGCGAGCGAGGGCTTCGCCGCCGTAGACCCATTTCTCGATCGTCACTGAATTCGGGGTGACGGAATTCGCCACTGGAGCGGACACATCGTTTAGGATAGAAGTTCTCCCTGAGCCAACATGAAAGCAAGAGTCCTCTCCGGCATACAGCCGACCGGCAGCCCCCACATTGGAAATTATCTCGGCGCGTTGAAGAACTGGGCCAAGATTCAATATGACTACGACAGTATCTACTGTATCGTGGATCTGCACGCGATTACCATTTACCAGAAGCCGGAGGAGCTGCGCGCGAAGATTGAAGAGCTGGCGGGGATGCTGCTGGCGATTGGGATCGATCCGCAACATTCTTCGCTGATCGTGCAGTCGGCGGTGCCGCAGCATGCGGAGCTGGCGTGGATGCTGACCTGCGTTACGCCTGTGGGCTGGCTGGAGCGGATGACGCAATTCAAGGCGAAATCGCAGGCGCAGGAGACCGTAAGCGATGGGCTGCTGCAGTATCCGGTATTGATGGCGGCGGATATTTTGCTGTATCAGGCGGCGATTGTGCCGGTGGGGGACGATCAGTCTCAGCATCTGGAGCTGGCTCGTGACATTGCGCAGCGGTTTAATTCGCTCTATGGCGAGACGTTCACGATGCCGGCTACGCATTTGCCGACGGTGGGCGCGCGGATCATGGGCCTAGACGATCCGGAAAAGAAGATGAGCAAATCGGAAACGGGCGGGGGGCATGCGGTGAGCCTGCTGGATCCTCCGGCCACGATTCGCAAAAAGATTTTACGGGCGACGACGGATTCGAATCCGGGGGTAGATTACGAGGCAATGGGTCCGGGGGTGCGGAACCTGCTTCACATTTTTCAGGCATTCAGCGGGTGGAGCGATGACAATACGCGCGCGCATTTTACGGGGATGCGCTATGGGGATTTGAAAAAGCAAGTGGCGGAGGCGGTGGTGAGCGCGCTGGAGCCGGTGCAGACGCGGTACCGGGAGATTATGGCGGAGCGCGGCTTCGTGGCGCGGGTGCTGGCTGACGGGGCGGAGCGGGTGACGCCGATTGCGAAGGACACGGTTCAAAAAGTTAAGAAGGCGATGGGGCTGTATACGGCTGGGTAGTGCTATTTAGGCCATCAGCGAGCACAGCGGGGTGGCGCGTGGAGGGGGTGCTACCATGAAAATTCCCTTTCATGGCAGTGGCAGTCCCTGATATTCTCGCTCGAATTGTCGAACACAAGCGCTCCATGCTCGCGCGCTCCGGCGGCCAGCGCGCGCAACTGGAGCGGCTTGCGGAGGGGCGGTCTGCGGCGCGGGATTTCCGGGGCGCGCTGACGGCGGCGCCACCGGCAATTATTGCGGAGATTAAGAAGGCGTCTCCCAGCAAAGGGGTCTTCACGGAGGATTACCAGCCGGCGTCGATTGCGAAATTATATGCGTCGGGCGGGGCGGCGGCGTTGAGTGTGCTGACGGATGAGGAATTCTTTCAGGGGACGTTGGGGGATCTGGAGGCGGCTCGGGAGGCGGTGCTGCTGCCGGTTTTGCGGAAGGACTTCACCATCGACGAATTCTATGTGATTCAGGCGGCGGCGCATGGGGCGGATGCGATTCTGCTGATCGCGGCGATTCTGGATGTCGCGCAGATGCGGGGTTTTCGCGAGCTGGCGGCGCGGTATGGGATGGCGGCGCTGGTGGAGG
>JALYJH010000445.1 GCA_030775415.1 Acidobacteriota bacterium
TCCGTCGAGGGTGGTGTGGACCAGCGAAGCGGCGCGGCCATAGTATTCGTACTCGGAATTCACATAGAAAATCTTGGGCCAGAACTCGGGAGAAAGGGAATGCGTCAGCAGGCCGTCCTTTGCGCCGGTCTGCGGGTCGGTTTGCTCGAGGTCAGTGAAGGGGAAGATATCGACGGGCGTCAGGGTGTTTTGAAAGGGGTTGCTGTCGCGAGAAGGTTGGGCAAAACGCATGTTGAAGCCGCCGCGACCGCCGCCAGCAACGTCGGCGAGCAGGCCATCGAAGACTTTCCGGCCGCGCTCGTCGCGATTGAAACCGAAGTACAACAGGGTTCTAAGGAAGCGGCCGCTTTGCGAGACGCCGAATCCATAGGCGCGTTTCACGGTGGTGTTGGGCGCGGGTGCGCCGGCCACGAAGCCGCCGTAGCGCAACCAGGAAATCATGTCGCGCACGGCGGCGAAACCGGTGCCGGCCACGGGCGGGTTTTCTGAGGTGTAAACCAATTCGTAAATGCGGCCGGGAGCGAAACCATTTTTGGTGACAATGACGGAGCCGTTTTCAATGTGCCAGTCGGCGCGCAGGATGGTCATGCGGGGGCCTTCTACCTGGTCGCGCACGGTGAGGCGGAGATTCTGGTCGTCCGGATTCAGAACGGCGTAGGGTTTATGATTGCGGTCGGCTACGCTGTAGCGGGTTTCCTTGCGGTCGGGCGTGAACTCGGCGCGCACAATGCCCTGAACTCCCTGTACGACGGGCGGATAAAGATAAACCAGGTTCGGAATGTCCGGCATGTCAAACTGCCAGCCTAGCCACAGCAGAGAGTAGCCCTGGTTCATCAGCAAGCCATCGCCGAACTCGTCCGCGTTGCGCGGGTCGAGCGAATCGGCGGCGCGGTTGAAGTAAGCCAGCATACTTTTATTCCCGCGGTTACAGACTTCGTAGAGGACGGCGCCGTTCCCTTTCTTGGGATCTTTCGGACGTAAGAGGAAGACGTCGGAAGAGAACTCCACCAAGCCGTCCTGATTGCGCGGAGCTTTGTCGATGTCGGCGATGGCTTGATTCGCGGGGAGCTTGGGATTGATGGCGAAGTAAGCTTTCCCGACAATGCGTTCGTAAGCACCGGCCGCGCCGAAGGCTTTGCCGTCGAGAACGTCGGAACGTTCCTTGATCTCCAGGCGCACTACGGCGGCTGGCGTGAGGGTGGCGGCAAATAACGCGGCTAGAAAGGCCTTCTTCAGCATGATGCCTCCTACTCGAATTTCTTTCCGCCAATATAAACGGCGCTGACGGTGCGTGTGTTCAGGATGTCGTCGAGGGGGTTCTTATCCAGTACCACGAGGTCGGCCACTTTGCCCTTGGCGAGGGTTCCATAATCTTTGTCGATCCCCAGGATTTCGGAATTGGTTTTCGAAAAGGCCTGGATCACTTGCATGGGCGTCATGCCGTACTTGACCATCAGTTCCATCTCAAGATGCTCGAAGAAGCCCTCGAAGCGCGTTGGGGTGGGACCGCTATCGGTGCCGAGTCCGATGCGAATGCCGCCGGCGCTGACCATTTTCGCGAAGTTCTTGGAGGCGATTTCGAGGTCGCGACGATTGAGTGCCAGGTCTTTGAGTTTCGACTGTTGATCCTTGAGCTGGGTCCGGCCGAGTTCGATGCGCGCCGGATCGGAAAAGCGAATTAAGAAGGGATCGTTCAGCCAGGCGGGAGACTCGGCGTAGACGAAGGAAGAAAGCTCGCGCACAAGCGTGGACGTGATGGCCACTTTCTTGGCTTTCATTTCATTGATGAAGGCGTCGTCTACTTCACGATCGCGGACTTGATGGGCAAGCATGTCAATGCCTTGATCCATCAGAAGTTTGGCATCGTCGTAATCGTGAATGTGGGCGAAAGTCTTCATATGGCGCTTATGGGCCTCATTGATCACAGCGGCCGTGATCTCGGGGCGGAGCTTTATTTGCGTGTTACGGCGGTTGTCGACCACCACCTTGACGGCATCGACACCTTGCTTGTAGAGCTCTTCCACTTTCAGACGGGCGATGTCCGGAGTGGGTGCGTCCTTTTCGAATTCGAAGCGATGGCCGACGGTGTAAGCGCGGGCACCGTGGATCTCGCCATGGCGCTGGTCGTCACGAATTTTAAATACGTCATCGCCGTCGCCGCCCATGCCAATGGTGGAGGTGATGCCGTACTGGGCGAAGTGGCGGAGCTTCACGGCCGGGTCTTCGCTGATGTGCGAGTGGGCGTTGATGATGCCGGGAATAATAGTTTTGCCGGTGAGATCGATGACTTGGGAGCCTGCGGGAAGCTTTACCTTGGCGGCGGGTCCGATGGCGTTAATTCGGCCTTCGGAGATCACGATGGCGGCATCAGGCAGGGGAGCGCTGCCGGTTCCGTCGATCACTATAGCGTGCAGGAGCACGGTTTGCGCAGGGGCGCTCAGGGCAGCGGTTAATGCTAAGAAAACCGCATATTGCATATGCTTGACCATGATACATTGAACCCATGAAACGCAGAACCTTCATGGGGACGGTCGCGGTGGCGGGGATGGCGCCGCAGGTGAAGGCGGAGGAGACCAAAGCGTCGTCACAAGATGTCACGCGGAAGTTGGCGCGTTATGTGGTCGCGGCGAAGCATGAAGAACTGCCGGGTGCGGTGCGCAAAGAGGCGCAACGCACGCTCTTGAATTGGGCCGGGTGCGCGATCGGCGGCTCGCGGCAGGAGACGGTGGACATTGCAATTTCGGCGCTGGCTCCGTTCGCTGGGCCGGGGCAGGCTACTGTGCTCGGGCGCAAGGAGAAGCTAGACGTGCTGCATGCGTCCTTGATGAACGGGATCAGCTCGCATATTTTCGATTACGACGATACGCATTTGCGGACCATTATTCATCCGGCGGGTCCGGTGGCTTCGGCGATTCTGGCGTTGGCGGAGTATCAACCGGTATCTGGACGCGACTTTATGAATGCGCTGGTTTTGGGCGTGGAAGCCGAGTGCCGCATCGGCAACGCGGTTTGGCCCAATCACTATGACATCGGCTGGCACATCACGGGGACTGCGGGAGTGTTTGGATCGGCGGCAGCGGTGGGGAAATTACTCAAGCTGAACGAACAG
>JALYJH010000446.1 GCA_030775415.1 Acidobacteriota bacterium
GCCGGCGACGATCAGCTTTTGCGCGCGGCCGGATTTTTTGTACTCGGCCATTTCTAGAATGGTGTCGACGGATTCCTGTTTGGCGGGGTCGATGAAGCTACAGGTGTTGACTACGATGATGTCCGCATCAGAGGGGTGCGGTGTGAGTTCATGACCCGACGCGGTGAGCTGGCCCATCATTACCTCGGTGTCGACGAGGTTTTTGGGGCATCCTAGACTTACAAAACCGATTTTCATTTGTTAGAAAAATAGGGACGGAGCCTGATTTGTTGGCGGGGCACGGGCGAAATCAGGCTCCGTCCCTATTTTTCTCTCCTTTATATGTGGCAGTGCGAGAGGCCGCGTTTTTCCAGGTACTGCTGGTGGTAATCTTCGGCGGGCCAGAAAGGCTGCGCTGCAGTGATTTCCGTTACGATCGGGCGCGGGAAGCGCTGCTGCGCGGACTCGCGGGAGGACTTGGCTTCAGCCTCTTGTTCGGGGCTGTGGAAGAAGATGGCGCTGCGGTATTGCTCTCCTACATCCGGGCCTTGGCGATTTAGCGTGGTCGGATTGTGATTGTCCCAGAAGACCTCTAAGAGATCGTGATAACTGATGATGGCTGGATCGAACGTTACTTCGACGACTTCGGCGTGACCGGTGCGGCCGGTGCAAACGTCCTCATACGTGGGGTGGTCGAGTTTGCCGCCGGCGTAGCCGACTTGCGTCGATTTTACGCCTGCCAGACGCCGGAACGCGGCTTCCACGCCCCAGAAACAGCCTGCTCCAAATGTGGCCTTCTCCATGCTTCTATTATAATGGGCGCTTGAAACTGCGCGTCCGCAACCTGACAAAAAACACGATTTTGGCTGACCGGGCTGACATTGCCGACACCAGTGCCACGCGGAATAAAGGACTTTTGAAGCATACGGGGTTGGCGGACGGCGAAGGGTTGTGGATTGTGCCTTGCGAGGGCGTCCATAGCTTTTTCATGAAATTCGCGATTGATGTGGTGTTCATCAATAAGAAAAAAGTGGTGACGAAGCTCCGGCCGAACATGGTCAAGAGCCGCATTGCCTTCAGTTTTCGCGCGCACTCGACCATTGAGCTGCCGGTGG
Organism: Acidobacteriota bacterium; assembly: GCA_030775415.1. Taxonomy (GTDB): domain Bacteria; phylum Acidobacteriota; class Terriglobia; order Bryobacterales; family Bryobacteraceae; genus Palsa-187. The sequence goes on from JALYJH010000446.1 coordinate 1,095, forward strand.
GAATGATTCAAAAATCGCAGACGGCGGTGGGCGATCAGTTAGAGCTCCAAAAATATGACGCGTAAGGCCGTTGCCGTTTTTTTCGTCGCGGTTTTGGCGGCCGCGCAGGCGCCATCCTCGTTTCAGCCCGTGGGAAATATGAGCCAGTTGATGATAGACATCATCTACCCGACGTCGAATGCAATCTTTTATATCGAGCGCAATGTTCCGGAGAACGATCATGAATGGGGCGTGGTGCGCATGAACGCGTTGACGCTGGCCGAATCCGGCAACCTGCTGATGATGGACCGGCGGGCTCGCGATCAAGGCGATTGGATCAAGGATTCCAAGCTGCTGATCGACGTGGGAACGGCGGCTTACAAAGCTGCGCAGGCTAAGGATTTGCATGCGGTGCTGGCGCTGAACGAGCAACTGAATACGGCATGCGTGACGTGCCATGAGCAGTACCGGCCGAACTATCGCAAGCGGTTGCCTCCCAAACAATAATCTTTTCGCTATTCTATAGCCTTACGGTGAACCACCACAGTTGGCTCAAGCTCGCCGCTATCGTTGTATTTGCTCCGTGGAGTTGTCTTTTGGCGCAGACGTGCGCGCCGGGCGAACTGCGCGTGTTCGTGGTGGACTCACAAGCGGGCCCCATCTTTGACGCCAGCGTGCGCATTGCCGCCGGCCAGGAGACGCTAAGGGAAGCGAGCACGTTGTCCTTGGGCGCGGTGGACTTCCCGAGCCTGCCCTGCGGCGCGCTTACGGTCACGGCGACCAAAGATGGCTTCGAGCTATCCACTCGCCCGGTGACGGTGACGAACGCGAGCCACGGCGAGATCACGCTGCGCATGACGCCGCAGGCGCAGCGGTCGAGCGTCGACGTGACGGCGACGGCAGGCGCTATCGAGCAAACTTCCTCGCAGAGCAGCGAGGTCCGGCCGAGTGAAGTAAAGGTGCTGCCGACCAATCCAGCCTCGGTTGCCGAGGTGCTGCCGCTAGTGCCGGGCATCGTGCGCTCTGCTGAAGGAGAGTTGAGCATCAACGGCTCGGGCGAGCACCGCAGCGCGCTGGTGGTGAACCAAACCGACGTTACGGATCCGGCAACGGGCAAATTCGGACAGACGATTCCGATCGACAGTATTGAATCCGTCAACGTTCTGAACACGCCGTTCCTGGCGCAATACGGACGCTTCACGAGCAGCGTGGTGGCGGTGGAAACGCGCCGCGGCGGGGAAATGTGGCACGCCGACCTCAACGATCCGTTCCCCGATTTCTGCATCCGCAGCTGGCATATGTGCGGCATTAAAGATGTCTCGCCGCGCGGCGTGCTGGGCGGGCCGCTGCTGCCGAACCGCCTGTACCTGAACACGGCCCTGCAATACAATTTTCAGCGCGAATCCATCCTGACGCTGCCATATCCGCGCAATGGGTCGAAAAAGGAGTGGTTCAATTCCTTCACTCAATTTGACCTGGTGCTTTCGCCGAAACAGATTGTAACGGCTACGTTTCACATCAGTCCGCAGCACACCAATTTTGTGAATCCGGACTATTTCAATCCGCAGCCGGTGACGCCCGCCTTTGCGCAGCACACCTACGCGGGCACACTGGCGGATCATTGGGGACTGTTCGGAGGCATCCTGGACAGCAGCGTCTCTGTGCAGCGCTTCAATGTGGTCATCGGATCACAGGGGGGCGCGGATATGGTGCTGTCACCGCTGGGTAACCGCGGAAACTATTTCGGCGTGCAGAATCGCGACGCGCGGCGCACGGAGTGGCTGGAAACCTGGTCCCCGGTGCCGCTGCGCGGGTGGGGCACGCACCTTCTGAAGACGGGGACATCGCTGACCGGATCAAGCGATGACGGGCAATTCACGTATCGTCCGGTAAACATCGTCAATGCGGCCGGAGTGCTGCTGGAGCGTATCGATTTTTCGAACCGCAACCCGTTCAGCCGCGTCGATCAGGAGGTCACGTTCTTCCTGCAGGACCACTGGTCGATCGGCCCTCGTC
>JALYJH010000447.1 GCA_030775415.1 Acidobacteriota bacterium
CCGCCAAAATCGTCGTCTCGAAATCCAGGCATTGGCTCGAAGCCCTAAATGCCTCGGGCCACGTGATCGCCGAATATCCGGTCACCAGCGGCAGCCAGCATGACCCTCTCCCGCTCGGTAACTGGAAGGTCACCAACATCACCCCCAACCCGATCTTTTTCTACAACCCGGATCTTTTCTGGAACGCTCCCGAGTCCGACGCCAAAGCCAAGCTTCAGCCCGGGCCCAATAATCCCGTCGGCGTCGTATGGATCGGCATCTCCAAAGAACACTACGGCATTCACGGCACCCCTGAGCCAGCGCTTATAGGCCATGCGGAATCCCACGGCTGCGTCCGCCTCACCAACTGGGACGCCGCCGAGCTAGCCAAAATGGTGACTACCGGCACGCTGGTGATCTTTCGCAATTAGATGCTCCGCCTCCTCCTATTCACGCTGCCAGTAATCTGCCGCGCCGGCGACCTAGCGCTTCCGCTCCAGGGCCTAACTGCCCGCGACCTTCACGACACCTTTAACGAAGGCAGGTCCAACGGACATCCCCACGAAGCGATCGATCTCCTCGCTCCCCGCGGAACCCCAATCGTGGCCGTCACCACGGGCGTCATCCAAAAGCTCTTCCTCAGCAAACCGGGCGGCATCACTATCTATGAGTTCGATCCGCAAGGCGACTACTGCTACTACTACGCCCACCTCGAACGCTACGCCGATCGCCTCCATGAAGGAATGTCCGTTCACCAGGGAGAAGTGATCGGCTACGTCGGCACCAGTGGCAATGCCCCTCCCAACACTCCGCATTTGCATTTCGCGATCTTTCAGCTCGGCCCCGAAAAACACTGGTGGCAAGGTACCCCGATCAATCCCTACCCGCTGCTGCGAAGGCTGGTGAAAGGGTCATGACCGCGCGCCGCTGGATCATTGTAGGCATAGCGTCGCTACTACTCGTCCTCGCCGTTGCCGCAACCCTGCTCATCGCCAACTGGCCCTTTACCGAAGCAGCCGTCGCAAAAGCCTTGCAAGACCGCTTTGCCCGCAGTGTCAAACTCGGCGCCTTCCACCGGACCTACTTTCCACCCGGCTTCATCGCCCAAGACGTACAATTTCTCCACCGCAAGCGCCAGGATCTCCCTCCGCTCATCACCGTCCAAACCATCAGCGTCCGCGCCAGTTATAGTGGCTTGCTGAGAATCCATCAACGCCTGAACACCGTCCAAATCGCCGGACTGCACGTCATCATCCCGCCTAAATCCCCCGGCGAAACCAAGCAAGTCTTTCCCCTCACCACCAGCGTCTCCGGAAAGAATCTGGCCATCGGCGAAATCGCCACCGACGATGCGGTACTCGAATTCATGCCCCGCGAGCGCGGCGCTGACCCTTTCGTCCTAAAAATCGATCACCTAGTTCTCGATCACGTCGGCGAAAGCGATCCTCTTACCTTCCACGCCCGCTTCAACAACACCGAACCGCCCGGCGAAATTCGCTCCGACGGCCAGTTCGGCCCTTGGGATGACAATGATCCCGCGGCCACCACCGTCTCCGGCGCCTACACCTATCAGCACGTGAATCTCGCAGCCTTCGAAGGAATTTCCGGAACACTCTCTTCCGTAGGAAACTTCAGTGGCACGCTCGGCCAAATTGACGGAGAAGGCACCATCGACATCCCTGATTTCAAAGTCACCGACAGCTCCCACAGCGTTCACGTGCTTTCTACTTATCAAGCTGTAATCGACGGCACCAATGGAGACACCCATCTCGCTCGCGTCGAATCGCACTTGGGAAGAACCACCGTCCTCTCGCAAGGCGACGTTAAAAGCCAATCTGGCGCCCATGGCAAAACCGTGAACCTGGCCATGAACGTCACCCAAGGCCGCGTCGAAGACCTCCTGCGCCTGTTCACTGGCTCCGCGCAGCCCGCCGAAAACGGCGCCGTTCGCCTGCGGGTGAAAGCCAACTTACCGCCTGGCCCGCTCAGCTTCCTGCGCCGCCTGCGCCTCGACGGAGATTTCGGTATCGGCGCGGCCCACTTTACAGACCCGAAAATTCAGCTCCCTATCAACCGCCTGGCTGAGAGCGCCGCCGGAGAAAAAAAAGACCAGGAAGAAGTCGATCCCGCCACCGTCCTATCGGACCTCAAAGGCCACCTGTCGGCCAAAGGCGGAATCGTCCAACTTTCCAACATCTCCTTTACCGAGCCCGGCACACTGGCCCAACTCGCCGGCACCTACGATCTCGTCACCAAATCCGTGAACCTCAAAGGCGTCCTCACCACCAATGGAAAACTAGCCGACACCACTTCAGGCTTCAAGTCCCTCGTGCTGAAAGCCCTCACTCCCTTCATCAAGAAGAAATCCCTCACCGTCGTCCCCTTCACAGTCAGCGGCACCTCGAGCGACCCCTCCTTCGCCCTGGACTTGCTCGGAAAAAGACACCCCCGGTAAACGCTAGTTGCGACCCGCAGAGTGCCCGTGCATCCAATAACAGACGCTGCGGCTCCCCGATGAATGCAACCATCAAATTCCTGCTCCAGCACGGCTACATCGTTCTCTTCGCGGCCGTATTCGCGGAGCAAAGCGGCTTGCCCCTGCCCTCCGCCCCCGTCTTGCTGGCCGCTGGCGCGCTCGCCGGACTCGGCCGCCTCAACATTCTCGAAGCCCTAACGCTCGCCGTCTTCGCCTCTCTCCTGGGCGATTCCCTGTGGTTCCATCTAGGCCGAAGCCGCGGCAGCTCCATCCTGCGTTTCCTTTGCAAAATCGCCCTCGAACCGGATAGCTGCGTGCGCCAGACCGGTACCGTTTACTCCCGCTACGGCGCCGCCTCCCTCCTGTTCGCGAAATTCGTCCCCGGCCTGAGCACCGTGGCCCCTCCCATGGCCGGCATGTACCAGCTCGCGCCCTGGAAATTCGCCCTGCTCGACGCCGCCGGAGCCGCCTTGTGGGCCGGCGCTTTCCTGAGTCTCGGCTGGTGGTTCCGCGCTCAACTGGAACTATTGGCGTTTTACCTCGAGCGCTTCGGCTCCGGCATGGGCATCGCCGTCCTCTCCCTCCTCCTGCTCTACGTTGCCGTGAAATACATTCAGCGCCGCCGCATCT
>JALYJH010000448.1 GCA_030775415.1 Acidobacteriota bacterium
TCTTGGGATTGCTGGCGGGACTCGATACCGCTACTTCGGGGAAGGTGGTGATCGATGGTGTTGACATCACTGGATTGAAAGAAGATCAGTTGGCGGTAGTGCGCGGGAAGAAAATCGGTTTCGTATTTCAGTCCTATCAACTGATCCCGACACTCAGCGCGGAAGAGAACGTGCTCCTGCCGTACGAACTCGCGGGCGGGGACGCCTCCGGTGGACTCTCTCGCGCACGCGATCTGCTGAAGAGTGTCGGGCTCGGTGACCGTATGGATCATTACCCTGTTCAGCTTTCCGGTGGCGAGCAGCAGCGTGTGGCGCTGGCGCGCGCCTTTATGTGCCAGCCGCCTATCCTCATGGCCGATGAGCCCACCGGCAATCTCGACAGTGTGAACGGGACGCTGGTGCTTGACCTTTTGATCTCGCTCAATCAACGCGAGGGCACGACATTGGTGCTGGTCACGCACGATCGCGTCTTAGCAGCGCGCGCGGACCGCGTCGTGACATTGAGCGATGGTAAAGTAGTCGCCGATGAAATGCAGCCTTCAGCCATGGCACGTTCATGAGTTTGTCTTATCGAACCGCCGGAAGAATCGCTTGGCGCGAAACGCGTTCGTCGATGACCAAGTTTTTGTTCGTGGTGCTGGCGGTGGCCGCCGGAGTGGGAGCGCTAGCCGGAGTGCAAGGATTCAGTGCAAGTTTCCGCGCGACTCTGCTCGACGAATCGCGCACGGTGATGGCGGCCGACCTCACCGCTCGCCAGTTCACACCGGCCAGCGATCAGGAGGTTTCCGCGCTCGACGCATTGGCCAAGCGTGGCGTCGACTACACGCTCATCACGGAAACCATTTCCATGGCGTCGTCGGCGCAGGCGGCTCCCAATAGCGATGCCGCCACGCCTGTCTTGGTGTCGATTAAAGCTGTCGATCCCGGCAAGTATCCTTACTACGGCGACGTAAAGTTGGCCCCGCCAATGGCCTTGGCGGATGCCCTGCGGTCTGACACCGTCGCCGTCGCGCAAGACGTGCTACTGCGGCTGAACGCGAAAATCGGCGACCGGCTGCGCGTCGGCACTCAAACCTTTCGCATCTCGGCCATCGTGAATAGCGAGCCGGACCGCATGTCGGGCAGCATGAACGTAGGCCTGCGCATGATGATGTCGCGTGCCGCGTTTGCGCGGACGGGCCTGATGGGATTTGGCAGCCGCGGCGCCTACCGCTATCTGTTCAAGATGAGCCCTAAGTCTCCAAAGGTGGCCGAAGTGCGCGGCGCGCTGCGTGAAGCCTTGCCTGAAGCGCTGATAGCGGACTTCCGCGAGTCGAACCCCATCATCATGCGCGGCCTCGACCGGTCCACAACATTTCTCAGCCTGGTGAGTCTGATCGCCATGATCGTCGGCGCACTCGGCGTCGCGATGGCCATGCATGCGCATCTACAGCAGAAGATGGACAACATCGCTGTGATGAAGTCGCTGGGCGCGGCGTCGCGCGACATCATCGGGATTTATACGTTGCAGACCTTAATGCTGGGATTGGTCGGCGGCTTGGCTGGCGTTGCGGTGGGCCGGATTGTCGAACGCACGCTGCCTCTCCTGATTTCACGCTTCTTCAACATGGATATCCAGCTCGGATGGAACCTGGCGGCATCCGCTCAAGGTATCGCCGTCGGTATCCTGACCACGCTGCTGTTCACGCTGCCCCCGCTGCTCGCCATTCGCAAGGTGCGCCCTGCGATGATTTTGCGCCGTGACATGCCGGAGGCGAAAAAGACTTGGTCGCAGCGGCTCACGGACGTGTGGTTGAGCGTTGCGGCCGGAATACTGATTTTGCTGGGAATTGCTGGAATCGCGGCGTGGCTGGCGGATTCGCCGCGCGTGGGGGAATACTTCGCGGGCGGTCTTACCGTCGCACTGCTATTGCTGGCGCTGGTCGCCGCCGGATTCCTGCGCCTGCTTCGGACGGCGCTGCAGCGCTCGCCCTGGCGCATCCCTACACTTGCTCGCCAGGGTTTCGCAAACCTCTACCGGCAAGGGAATCAGGCGCAAGCAATTCTGGTTGCGCTGGGGCTGGGCGTCATGTTCACGTTGACCGTCTATCTGGTACAACACTCGCTGGTCGGGGAGATCGTGCAGAGCGCGCCCCCCGATGCGCCCAATGTATTTTTGATTGGCATCACCCCGGAGCAAGTGAATCCATTAAAATCCTTGATCGCGCAACAAAAAGGCGTGGTGGCGCAACCGGAGTTCGCTCCGAGCGTGGCGGTGCGCATCGAGAGTCTGAATGGCGTGCCGCTGGAAGAATTGAAACTCACCGGCATGTCACGGCGCTTTCGCGGCAGCCGCTCCGTGATGTGGGCCGAGGAGAAGCCGAGTTCATTGACGGTGGTACAAGGTAAGTGGTGGCCAGCCGACGAAAAGCAACCGGTCGTCTCGGTGGATCAAGAAGCGGCACGGACCCTGGGCGCCAAGCTGGGCGACACTTTGGAACTATCCGGAGCCGGACGAACCTTCACCGCGCGCATCGCCGCCTTGCATCGCGTCGAACAAATGCGCGTAGGTGCCGCCAATGAGTTCGTGTTCAACCCGTCGGCTCTCACTGGCCTGCCAGCAACCTTCTACGGCGGCGTGCGCATGAAGCCTGCCGACGTCGGCGCCTTGGAACGCGCCGCTTATCGAGCGTTTCCCACAGTGACCGTGATCAACGTCGCCGAAGCCCTCGCCGTTGTGCAGCAGGTGGTGGATCAGGTAGCGCTGGTGATCCGCTTCCTGTCGGCCTTCGCGATTCTCGCCGGAGCAATCATCCTCGCCGCTAGCGTCGCCGGCACCCGTTTCCGCCGTGTCCGCGAGGTGGTGATCCTGAAAACGCTAGGCGCGACCCGCCGCAGCGCCGGACGGATCTTCTCCGTGGAATTCTTGACTCTCGGCGTAGTCGCTGGACTCATCGGCGCGCTCCTGGCCACCGTCTTTTCGCGATTGCTGCTGAATCGCCTGTTAGACGCGAAGTTCGCTTTCGACTGGAGCGCCACACTCCTCGCGGTGCTGCTGACCGCACTGCTGGCGCAAGCGTCCGGCTGGCTCGCCAGTTT